>DATDGY010000052.1:0-2123 GCA_036521855.1 Candidatus Angelobacter sp. | reverse complement strand
GCCCATGATCGTCGTCATGCCCAACGGCAGCATCACGCTTCCGGGCGTGGCCAACCCCATGGGAGGCGGCCGCGGCGCTGCCACGCCGGAAGCGGTCGCGGCGCGCATTGCCGCGATCTCCAAACTGCACGACGCGTTCGTCAGCGACTTACTCACCGGTATCATCCCTTACGTCGAGTCCACTTACCGCGTCCTGGCCACCCGCGAGAATCGCGCCATCGCCGGCCTTTCCATGGGTAGTGCGGAGACGTTGCGCGCGGCGCCTGGGCGCACTCCAGAATAATGGGGGAAGTCACGAGGCGGGAATCTGCTGAGCTGACCGGCGTTCCCAGAAATCCTCAAGGCGTCCGCTGAGTTTGGAGCAGCGCAGGGCGATGATGGCGTTGGCACCAGAAGTGGTCCAATGCATACCAGTGCGCTTGAGGCGGGTTCCGATCACCACTTTGCATCCTGCCTCCAGGACGCCGGTGGAAGTGCACAAACCCCGTGCGTGAAACTTCGGGTATCGCATACGCGGGCGATTGCGAAAGATGTACATCGCACACTTGGTCGCCTCGTTGGAGGAATTGATATGGGGACGGAGTGCGTGGACGATGGCCCCCAGTTTTCCGTCATCCAGTTCGACACAGCGCGCCGTGGCCCATGGTTTGGTCTCTGGGCTGGTGGCACCAAAGATCGCCTGAGCGGTGCGGTGCAGAGTTTCTTTGACGTGGTACCGATCCAGGATCTTAATGGCTTCGGGAAACAACTCCCTGGCGGTGTTCCAGATCCACGCGGAACCATCGCCGAGCACCACGCAACGTGGCGCTTCGGTGAAGCGGCGCCGAGTCGCTTCGCGCAGTACGCGCGCGGCGAAATCGGACCTCTCCGGGTTGGTGTCCTGTGCGGCGGCACTTTCAATCGCAGCCGAGTAGGTGATCGACCCCGGATCCCGCATGGGTTTACCCTGATCGTCCCGTGATTCCGCAGTCCAGACGGTGACGAGTTTGGCCTCGCGGGTTTTCGCGGAGCCATCGGGCTGCTTGCCAGCGCGGTCGGCAACTTCGGAGTTGCGCATGGGAACTCCCGTACCATCCAGTCCCAGGTACACGGTGGGAGCCACGTCGCCTGTTGGTTCCACGCAGTTGTGTTCGTCTGCGGCGATCTCGACTCCCAAGGCTTCGGCGGCCCGTTCCACCTGGCTGGCGCTTACCTCTACCCCCGCCAGTTCTCGCAGCAGACCGCTGCTCTCGACAAAACTCACCAGCGCTGCCGTGCTGCCGGTCATGCGCAATACTCCCGGTGTGAGCGAAAACATCTCTAGATGCAGATCACGGTCGCGAGGGCAGAAGCCGCTCTGGCATTGGGTACAGTGATAATAGGCCCGTTCCAGGAGTAGAGGTCCCAGCACGCTCTCAAACGTCTTCCCGTGGCGACCATGATACTGAGCTGGTCGTCCGCAGGTGCAAGCCAGTTCTGGGCCGGCGTAATCGCAGGTATCGGCATTCAGCCGTTGTTCCAGCGCTCGAGCAGCCAGACGCAGAGCCTGCCGTCGTGCGGCTACTTCGACGGCTTCGAAATCCAGATCGCGGATGGATTGGCGGCCTAAGAGCGCTTCGATTTCCTGGACGATGTCGGCTTTAAGCTCCGTTTGGAGCCCTTTTTTTCGGCCTCCTGGGTGGGGGCTGCGGGTATCGGCTCCAGTTGAGCATCGGCCCATTGCTCACAGGCTTCCCAGTAGGCGTCGACATGTTCACGAAACTCGCGCCCGGTAGCGATCTGCTGCCGTGCCACAGCGGCTTGCTCCTCCGACAGAAACCGCGAGCGGGTCTTGCCTCCCACGGCTTGAGTCAGGCTGTGATACGGACCGTGACGAGCCTTGGGGTTGTCGGCGCAGGCACAGCCCGCCTTGCCACACCGAATCGTACGTTCGGATAGCGAGCCTCGGCGCATGGGTTGGGAGTGGGCTAACTCGTCGGCGAGTTGGCGGACGCGAGAGGGGACTTCCGGAGAGACGGCCATGTCTACATCTTACGGCATATTATGCCGTAAGATCAAAGACCGAAAACCGAGCCGCTATCGAACCAGCCCATTAACAGACGTGCACCCTCAGGGCAGCTTGACTTTCTTGCCGGCCATCGGAT
>DATDGY010000051.1:0-21899 GCA_036521855.1 Candidatus Angelobacter sp. | reverse complement strand
CCGCTGCCAGGCGGGCCTTCCAGCAAAACCGGTTTCTGCAGCTGCGCCGCCAGGAAAACCGAGGTCGTGGTCACTTCATCGGTGATGTAACCGACTGAAATCAGAGCCTCTTGGGCATCATGGATGGATGCAAACACACTTGTCTCCAGGCGCTCGGCACTCTCAATACGTGATCGAGCGACCCGAAGCTAAGGCCGAATCAGATTTCGGTCAAATTTCTTGCAGGGCCAGGGCTGGCCAGGGACGACCTGTCCAAAGGCAGACAGAATCCGCATTTTTTGACAGAAACTTCGATCGGGCCTATACATGCAACCACTGGAGCACCGAATGACCATAATCGAAAAGATCGAAAAACGAACGTCGGCTCTCAAAGTGGGAGAGGTAGCCGAACTGCTTGAGGTTACCCCGCAGCACATCTACAGCCTTGCCTCACGCGGGCTGATACCCTCATTGCGCATAGAAGGCGCCATTCGTTTGGATCCGCAAGAGATCGCAGCCTGGCTCCGCAACAAGAGGGAAAAAACTGGCAGAACTTCGAGGTCACGTGCAGCTTGAAAGAAGCATGACACATCGGCTGTGGCCTCCCTGACAATGGTTGAGCAATTCGCTCATTTCGCAACCGGGACCGAAGACGCCACGAAACTGGCCAACTCGGTGCTGTCTACGAGCTGGTGGATGTCTTTGCGGCGAACATATTTCAGGTAAGCCATGGTGGATTCCAAGTCACTATGCCCAAGCCATTCCTGTAAACTGCGAATGCTGACGCCATTTTCAAGACATACAGTCGCAAAAGTGTGTCGAAATTTGTGCAGAAACCACTTGCTGCAGTGAGGTCCTGAGGAGCATCTATGATTAAACCGGCTAATGCAGCGTCCACAGTTCAAACCAGCGCGATAGGCAATTTTCTTCAGCTTGTTTTCAAACTTTTTGTCGGGCCGTCCATTGCTCGTGGGAAACACCAAGTTGTGCGTGCTTGGTCCTGACTGGTGGCCCTTGTATTCCTTTAGAGCTTGCAGCAGGGCAACCGGAACCGGAATCTCTCGTTCTTCCTTATCCTTCGGTTTGAAACCAAACGTCTTCTTTTCCGTGACCCGAACGCACTGCCGTACGAAATCTATGTCATCCCAGTTGGTGTGCTGGACCTCCTCGTCCCGCTCTCCCGTCAGAAGAAAGAACAAGTAACGTACCCTCTCATCTGCATCACAAGCCTTGAAGAGAGCCTCAAGATCGTCGGGCTGATACATCTCTCGCATGTTTTCGACATACTTCGGTTTATCTCGACCCTTGAGCAAGCCCGTAATGCCGTGCAACTTCAACAATTGAAGAATGATGGTAATGCGGTTATGAGCCGTCCGCGGTGCATTGCCGATCGAGTACAAGTAGCGGACGAAACTGAGACAGTCCTCCCGGGTAATGTCTTCCAGCCATTCCTTCTTGCAGCTGTCGCGAAACAGGTACAAGGTTGAGCGGTACTTGTTGTAAGTTTTTTGTTCGCGCTGTGGTGGCTCGATGTCCCTTAGATACGACTCGACTGCCTGAACGATCGGCGTCTTCTTGCTCTCCAGCGAACGAGTTACATCGCTATCAGGGACGCCGCTCCGAATTCCGATCGGCTGCGACGTATGACCGTTCACTGCTTGCAGCTCTGGAGCAAACGGTTCGTCGGTTGGCGGAGGGTCCAGCGCCGGAGCGCTTAGTTGGGAAGCGACCGCCGAGCGAACGACCCGCTGGATATACGTTTCGATTGCTTGAAGAATGAAATGGGTGCCGCTGGTGGCTTGCGCAGGATTGGCTGAGAATTCTCCCGCAGTCGAAAGCCTGGCAGGGGGTATAGAAAGGATTCTCCCTTCACCAGAAGCAGTTGCGGCAATTACGGTGCCGGCTTCCCCCGTATCGAGTTGCAGCGCTTTGAGGCGCGCGCGTCTCAGAACGTCAGCTCTATCCCGCACAGACTCCCGCACCCGTTGTCCTTGGTCGCGCCACTCAAGGTAATAAACACCTTCAGTGTGCACCTCGATGTGACCATTAACCTTGACCCTGTCCTTCAGTTTTCCGTTCGGTTCCATCACGGCGGGGCAAAGCTTCCAGATTCCGTTCACTTTCACCTTTTTAAGAATGTTGACCCGCTTGTTTGAACCGAAGAGCTCGTATGCACGCGCCATGGCGTGATTCTCCTGAGTTCTTCAAATTCGCGCAAAGTTTTCGGTGTGGACACCAAGGCGGACACCAAACCCTTGATTTATGGACACCAAGGTGGACACCAAAGAGGTAAGTGATTAAGAAGAAAGGGATCTGGCGGAGAGGGGGGGATTCGAACCCCCGATAGAAGTGTTAGCCCCTATAACGGTTTAGCAAACCGCCGCCTTCAGCCACTCGGCCACCTCTCCGGCGTTTGGTTTCTGTAGTTTAGCATAACTGCCCGAGCTCGGCAGAGGGCTGCTTCTCTTGTTTAGGCTCATATAATCTTCTTGAGTGCGCATCTCCGACTTCGATTTCCAGCTTCCCGAAGAATTGATCACGCAAGAGCCTCTGGCCGATCGCAGCGCTTCCCGCCTGCTGCATTTGCGGCGCGATACCGGCGATTTCGTTGACCGTCAATTCGTTGATTTCCCCGGGCTGCTCCGACCAGATGACCTGCTGGTGGTGAACAACAGCCGCGTTTTTCCTGCCCGCCTTTTTGGACGCCGCGGGGGCCAGCATGCCCAACCACTCGGCTCCAGGAACCCGGCGTCGAAGGAGTTCCTGCACGGCCGAGTGGAGACGCTCCTGACCCGCCAGCTCGGCCCCCTGGAATGGCAGGCGTTGGTGCGGCCAGGAAGGAAGATCGGCGTGGGGGAGAAACTTTTCTTCGGCGAGAACAGCGAACTGGAGGCCGAGGTCATTGCCCGCGGCGAGTTCGGTGAAAGGACGTTGCGCTTCAGCCCCGTCCCCGACTTCTTTGCCCTGGTGGAGAAGATGGGCCACGTGCCCCTGCCGCCGTACATCGCGCGCGAAGACCGCAGTGAGGAACGCGAGCGTTACCAGACGATCTACGCGCGTCCCGAGTCGCGAGGCAGCGTGGCCGCGCCTACCGCGGGGCTGCACTTCACGCCGCGAATTCTCGGCGAGATTCGCGAGCGGGGTATCGAAATCGCCGAGATTACATTGCACGTGGGCCTAGGCACGTTTCAACCCGTGCACGTCGCGAACGTGGAAGAACACAAGATGCATCGCGAGAGCTTTTCCATCTCGGAGCCGGCCGTCGCGCAGATCAACCGCGCGTTGGGACAGGGCCGCAGAGTGGTGGCCGTGGGGACCACGACCGTGCGCACACTGGAGTATGCCGTGCGGCAAGACGCTGCTGGGCGCGTCCGTCCCGGCTCAGGTGAGGCCGACATCTTTATTTATCCTGGCTTTCAATTTCACGTAGTGGGCGCATTGCTGACGAACTTCCATTTGCCGCAATCGACCCTGCTCATGCTGGTGTCGGCCTTTGCCCGACGGGACACAATTTTGCGAGCCTACGAACATGCCGTGAACGAGCGATATAGGTTCTTTTCGTATGGGGATTGTATGTTCATTGATTGACGCAGGTTTTCGCTGCGTGGCCTGTTTTCGGATATTGTGTTAGAACAATCACTAATCACTCATTAAGGATTGATGAATTTTGCGATCGCGGCTCGTTGTCTTCATCAGCATCATCCAATCGGTCCTGTTTCTCGGGCACTGGTTTCTCTATGTGACCTGGGCCAGTTTCTTCGGAGGGGTTGCTTCATCGGGAGCGATGAAGGCCGCACTGGCAGCGCTCTCCGTGAGCTTTGTCTTGGCCTCGCTGCGCGCGTGGTATTCACACCATCTCCTGGTGCGCGTCTTCTACACAATTGCCGCGGTCTGGCTGGGGTTGGCCAGCTATTTTCTCTGGGCCTCAGTACTGTGCTGGGTGGTGTACGGCTTAGCCCGGGTCTTCGGCCTCGGCTGGGCGCCAGTGCACATCGCCGCCGTGCTGTTCGGCACCGCGGCGTTGATAGGAACTTACGGCATCGTCAACGGGGCCTGGCTGCGCGTCACGCGGATCAGCATCGCGCTGCCCAATCTACCTGAGCAATGGCGTGGACGCGTGGCTGCCCTGGTGAGCGACACTCATCTGGGCCACGTAAGGAATGGCCGCTTCATTCGGCGGGTGGTCGGCAAGCTGGCTGAACTGAAGCCGGACATCGTGTTTCTGGCGGGCGATCTCTATGACGGTACCTCTGCCGACTTCAGAAAATTGGCCGAGCCGTGGCGGGAACTGACATCAGCACAGACGAAGGCGCCTCTTGGCGTCTATTACATCGCCGGAAACCACGAGGAGTTCTATGGTAACGCCGAATACCACGGTCCGTTGGTGGCGGTGGGCGTGCGCGAATTGAACAACCAGAAGGTGGAGGTGGACGGCCTGCAGGTGGTGGGCGTGCACTACGCTGACGCCGCGCATCCTGAGCGTTACCGCCAGATCCTGCGCAACGCGGCCCTCGACCGTGACCGCGCCAGCGTTCTTCTCGTGCATGCGCCGGTCCACATGGAAGTCGCCGAAGGCGAGGGAATCGGGCTCCAGCTCTCAGGTCACACCCACGGCGGCCAGTTCTTCCCTTACACCTGGATTGCAGGGCGAGTGTGGGGACGGTTCATTCACGGGTTGCAACGCGCCGGCAATCTGCAGATTTATATCAACTACGGCGCCGGCACCTGGGGCCCTCCGCTGCGCGTGGGCACGTTCGCGGAGATCGTGCTGATCAAGTTCGAATAGGAACCTCACCGCTGATCGCACTGATGCGCACTGATTGACACTGATGGAGCCGTGCGCAGGCGCACTCGCGAAGCGCCAGGACCGTTCTATCTCATCCTGTTAGAATTTTGTGTTGCCTACCTCCTCCACAAACTCGGCGAAGGGCCGGGTCTTCCTGCTGGACACCATGTCCTTTATCTTTCGCGCTTATCACGCCATGGCGCGGCAGCGGCCCATGTCCACCAAGACCGGCATTCCCACCGCCGCGACTTACGTCTTCGTCAACATGCTGCGCAAGCTGCGGGCCGATTTCAATCCGGAATACCTGGCCGCGGTCTTTGACGTGGCCGGGCCGACCTTTCGCGACGAGCAGGCCAAGGCCGTATCTTCGGTGAAGAAATTTGACCTCAAGACCCAGACCTTTAAAGAAGTGGAATACCACGGCTACAAGGCGCAGCGCGCTGAGATGCCGCCGGATCTGGCGCAACAGGTTCCCTACATTCGGCGCGCGCTGGAGGCCTACCGCATTCCCATCCTGGAGCAGCGGGGCTTCGAGGCCGATGACGTGATCGGCACACTGGCCCGTCAGGCAGCCGCGCAAAGCTACCAGGTCTTTGTCGTCTCGAGCGACAAGGACATGATGCAACTGGTGAACGACAAGATCCGCGTGCTGAACCCGCCCAAGGACAACATGATCAGCGATCCCGCGAAGGTGGAAGAGATCCTGGGAGTGCGTCCCGACCAGGTGATTGACGTGATGGCCCTGCGCGGCGACTCCATCGACAACATTCCCGGCGCGCCCGGAATCGGCGACAAAGGGTCGGTGGAGATCATCAAACGCTTCGGCACCCTGGAAAACGCCCTGGACCACGCGGAGGAGGTGGAACGCAAGACCTACCGCGAGTCGCTGCTCAACAACAAGGAAACCATTCTGTGGAGCAAACAGATGGTGACCATCGACCAGAACGTGGAGATTGACCTGCACCTGGAGAAGATGGTTGCCGGCGAGCCCGATGCCGAAGCCCTGAGCAAACTCTTCAGCGAACTGGAATTTACCACGCTACTCAAAGAGCTGGCGCCGGCGCTGGAAGTGAAGGAGACCGACTATCGCGAGGTGAAGTCGGCCGCGGAGCTCAAGACGCTGGTGCAATCGGCTGCTGGCTCCAAGACCTCACTGGCGATGGCCTTCACCTTCAGCGCTGCCGCCGCTGCCGACGAGCAATCCGAAGAAGAAGCAGATGAATCGGAGGCACAATCCGGCAGCCTGCTCTTTTCGGCGGCGCCGGTGGCCGCTGTCCCTGCGGAAACATCGTTGTCGGTCGCGCTTTCCGCCCAGCCCGGGAAGGCATTCACCGCGGAGCTCGATGGACGCGAAATCGCGGAAGAGCTCAGAGGCATCCTCAGTGATCCCGCGGTTCCCAAAGCCGTTCACCACTACAAGGCGGCTTTGCGTGAACTTGGCCCGCGTGGCGTGGAGTTGGCCGGCGTCCGCGACGAGCCCATGCTCTACTCCTACCTAGTCAACCCAACCTACGCGAAACACTCGCTGGCGGAGATTGCGTTGCGCAGCTTCAATCTGAGTCTCTCCGGTGGACTGGCGGAAGCAGCCGACGTTACCGGCCGCATCGCTACAGCGTTGCGCCAGGAGGTTCAGGACGGCAGCCTCATGGCGGTGTACGAACAGATTGACCTGCCGCTGGTTCCGGTGCTGTCACGCATGGAACAGGCCGGCGTGAAGATTGACACCGGCATGCTCGGGGAGCTTTCCACCCAATTGGAAAAACAGGCCGATGCCAAGGCCTGCGAGATCTACCAGAAGGCCGGGGTGGAATTCAACATCAATTCCCCCAAGCAACTCGGCGACGTGCTCTTCAACCAGCTCAACCTGCCCAAGCCGGTGAAGTACGGCAAGGGCAAGACCATTTCCACCGCCGTCGACGTTTTGGAACAACTTTCCGAAACGCACGAAGTGCCGCGTCTCGTGCTCGACTATCGTCAGTTCTCTAAGCTCAAGAGCACTTATGTTGACGCTTTGCCGGTGCTGCTGAATCCCGCAACCCGGCGCCTGCACACCACCTTCAACCAGACGGGCACCGCCACCGGCCGGCTCTCTTCGGTGAATCCGAACCTGCAGAATATTCCTATTCGCACGGAGCTGGGACGCGAGATTCGCGCTGCCTTCATCGCTGAGCCCGGGCATGTCTTGCTGGCAGCGGACTACTCGCAGATCGAGCTGAGGCTACTGGCGCATTTCTCCGAGGATCCACTGCTGGTGGAAGCATTCAATCGCGGCGATGACATCCATACACTGACTGCCGCCCAGGTCTTCGGCGTGCCGCCGTTGATGATCGATGCCGAACATCGCCGCCGCGCCAAGGCGGTAAATTTTGGCATCGTATACGGCCTTTCGCCCTTCGGCCTGTCGCAGCAGATTGGCATCGAACAGCGTGAAGCCAAGAAGTTTATCGATGCCTATTTCGAGAAGTACAAGAGTGTGCGCCAGTTCATCGATCGCGTGCTGGAAGAGACTAGGCGCGAGCAGCGGGTCAGGACTTTGCACGGTCGATCGCGCCCCATTCCCGACATCAACAGCAAGAACGCCAACATGCGCGGCTTTGCCGAGCGTACCGCCGTCAACACGCCCCTGCAAGGCACGGCCGCCGACCTGATCAAACTGGCCATGATCGCCATCGATGAGAACTTGCGCCGGTGCAAGCTCCGCTCGCGCATGCTGCTCCAGGTGCACGACGAGTTGCTGTTTGAGGTTCCGGAGCAGGAGATCGAAACCATGCGCGAACTAGTGCGCGACCGGATGGAGAGGGTCTACCCGCTCAAGGTGCCGCTTGTGGTCGAGATCAGCGTGGGGTCCAACTGGAGAGATGTGGAATAACGCTTCGCTATCGGTCGGTTCGGCCGCGCTCAACCGCCTCGCGCAGACTTCGGGCATTACGAATACGGTGGATGTGCCAGGCGCGGAAATAGGGCTTGCCCCAGACGGAGTATACAAACGCGATCAGCGTGATGAGGGCCAGAGGAAGGACCACCACAGAGAATATCCAGGCTGCCAGATGGAGTGCGTCCATCAGGAAGCCAGCGCCCGCCCCAAGCACGGCGGAGGTCCAAGGAAGGAGCAAACACAGCACGGCTGCGAGAGGCACCGTGACCGCCAGCCACAATTTGGTCTTAGGACTCACGTTTCAGTTTCAGCCCACAACCATAGTAGCAAGTGGCACAGAGTATTTCGCGCGAGGCGCCGGCGGGCGCTGGATCGAGACTTCTAGCGGCTGGCGGAGGCGCTGGCTCCAAGTATCTTCTCGATGGCCCCGGCGATACTCGCCGCCAATCGCTGCACCGTGGCTTCCGTCGCCGCCTCCACCATCACTCGGGCCAACGACTCAGTGCCGGAGTAGCGCACGTTGATGCGGCCCTGACCGTCGAGCTCCTTTTCCGCGCCGCGGATTGCGGCTTGAACTTCAGGAATCTGATCGAGGGGGCGCTTCTCGCGCACGCGAACGTTCTTGATGGTCTGGGGAAAGACTTTCAGGTCCGATACAAGTTCCGCTAAGGGTTTGCCGGAGGCGGCCACGATCTCCAGCACGAGCCGCGCGGTCAGCAGGCCGTCGCCGGTGGTAGCTACACGAGAGAGGATGATGTGGCCGGACTGTTCGCCGCCGAGCACCGCGCCCGTCTTTTGCATTTCTTCAAGCACATACTTGTCGCCGACCGGCGCGCGCAACATCCTGATACCGGATTCGCGCAGGGCAATCTCCAAACCCATATTGGACATGGTGGTGGCCACGACGGTCTCCTGGGCGAGCTCGCCGCGGCGATTGAGGTCGCGAGCCAGCAACAGCATCATCGCGTCGCCATTAACCACATTGCCCTGAGCGTCGGTAAACAATGCGCGATCGGCGTCGCCGTCGAAGCAGATTCCCAGGCTGGCTTTGCGCGAGACAACTTCCCTGCCTACGACCTCGGGATGCAGTGCGCCGCAATTCTCGTTGATATTGCGGCCATTGGGAGAGCTGTGCGTGAAGTCCGCGCGCACTCCGCAGCACCGGAAGACCTCCGGGGCAATCGAGCTGGCCGCGCCGTTAGCACAATCGACCACGACTCGTAGCCTCTCGACACCGGGAATACGACGCGAAAGCCAATTCACATAAGATGAGCGCAGGCCGGCATCGCCGGGAAGCGAAGACGTCCTGGGACCAGTTTCGTCTCTAGTTGGGGCAGGCTTGAGCAAGGAGAAAATCTCTTTCTCGATTTCCAGCTCGGTCCGGTCGGCCAGCTTGTAGCCGTCGCGGCCAAACACCTTGATGCCGTTGTCCTGCCAGGGATTGTGCGAGGCGGAGATGACTACACCAGCGGAGAACCCCTGCGAGTGCGCCAGATAGGCGATCCCCGGTGTGGTGATGATACCGGCGCTCGAAACCGTGACGCCGCAAGCAGCCAGCCCGGCGGAGATAATGTCGGCGATCCAAGCGCTGGATTCACGCGTATCCTGGCCGATGACCACGCTCTTCGGCCCTTGCGGCAGATGGTCGCCCAGGGCCCGGCCAATCTCGAAAACTGTTCGCTTGTCCAGGGGATATTCACCGGCGACGCCGCGGATTCCGTCCGTACCAAAAAGTTTTCTCACGCGTGCACCTTGGATTCTGTTTTACCACAGAGGAGCTGTTCTTATTGGAATCTCGAGCGCAGCGAGAGATCCCTACTGTCACCAGTGCTCGGGAGTGCTGTGGCGTTGTCCGTTGGCGTCGCGGTTATCGTTGCGGATAGAGATCCCTCACCCGCGAAACCCGCGGGTTCGGGATTGCAGAAAAAAGATTCCTGGTCCTTGCCCGCGCTCAATTGCCGCCAGTCTTTTTCACTTCGGCCGTAAAGCTTCCCCGGGCCACGCGCGCCGAGATCTCCTGCCCGGGCGCGAGATGGGCCGCGTCTTTGACTAGCGCGCCGCCGGCGTCGAAGACCAGGGCGTAACCGCGATCGAGAATCTTCACCGGCGAGAGGGCGTCGAGTTTGGCGGCAAGCTGCTCCACGCGAGCGCGGTCTTGCGCGAACTTCATGCGGATGTCGCCCAGCAGGGCGTTCGTGCCGGCATCGAGCTGGGCGCGCGTGACCGCCAGCGAGCGCCGGAAGTCGAAGTGCTTGATTCGCGAAGCCGAAAGATCCAGCCGCCGGCTGGCGTCCCGCAACCAATCCTGAAATGCGGTTGCCATGCGAAACACTAGCTCGTCTAGGCGTTGCGAGCGGCGCGCGACCAGGTCCTGGATGCGGGCAAAGGCGCCGTGCTGGGCCAGCTCAGTCAACTGTGAGTGAGCCATGAGCAAACGATAGCGTGCTCCTCGCGCCAGCCGCTGATGTAAATGCGCGAGGTGTTCAGCCAAACGATGCTTGGACTCAATGACCAGCTCAGCGGCGGCCGAAGGCGTGGGCGCGCGCAGGTCGGCAACGAAGTCGGCGATGGTGAAATCGGTCTCATGGCCTACGGCAGAGATAATCGGAAGCGCCGACGCGGCTATGGTTCGCGCCAGTGCTTCATCGTTGAAGGCCGCCAGGTCTTCAATCGAGCCGCCGCCGCGAGCGATGACGATGACATCGACATTCTTCGTACGATTGAAGTACTTGACGCCCGCCGCGACTTCCCCCGGAGCCGACTCACCCTGCACCTGCGCAGGATAGACGAGAATGCCGGCACTTTCATGCCGCCGTGCCACGACGTTGAGCATGTCGTGCAGCGCGGCCCCGCGCGGCGAAGTAATGATGCCGATGCGGCGAGGCAGGAGCGGCAGCGGCTTTTTGCGCGACGGATCGAAAAGCCCTTCCTCGGCCAGCCGCGTCTTGAGCTGCTCGAACGCCACCTGCAGGGCGCCGGCGCCGCGCGGCTCCAGAAATTCGGCGGAGAGTTGCAGCTCGCCGCGAACGTCATAGATGGTGACGCGGCCGCGGGCGATGACCTGCATGCCGTTGTCCAGCCGGAAACGCAGCAGGCGGGCCTGAGACCGAAACATCACCACGCGCAACTGGGCGTCGCCGTCTTTGAGCGTGAAATAAAGGTGCCCGGATTCGGCCGGCCGGAAGTTGGAGACCTCACCTTCCACCCACACGTCCGTGTAGCCGCGCTCCACCGTAGTGCGCACCGCGCTGACCAGGTCGGCCACCCGCCAGATGCGACGCGACATGGCCTCAGCCGTAAAGGTGAAGCCGAGCTGGCCTTCAGAGGACATCAGCGAGAGTTTAGCAGGCTTCAACCGGAGCCCTTGCGGAAGGCTAAAGACGGAGATCCGGATTTTCTTGTCAGTCGGGAAACCAAGGCTGAAAACCGCTAACCGCAAGAATGCTTGCAAATGCATGCATGGAAATGCTATGATTGCATGAAACGAGACACACCCCATGAAATCAGCACTTGATGTATCAATTTCCGATTTGGTCAGGAACCATGTCATCGAAAGGTACCTACGTCCTGCTCTTCAAAAAGGCGACGCCGTCATCAGCATCAATGTGGGTGCCGTACACAGAGAGTTAGGCTTCAATAACCGCGTGCCCCTGGTATGTGCCGCCCTCAAGTCTAAGAAATTTCTAGGAGAGAACGGTTTGCGCATCGTCTCCCAAACCGGTCCGCCTTCTGGCCAAAGCACAACAGTGACATTTACCTACGAATTGCGCGCTTCGAGTACGCAAGGCACGGCGTCCGCCAACCCTCTTATAGGTCTCCGTGGGATTGCCAAAGACATCTTCAAAAAACTTGGAGGAGGAGAGGCCTTCATTCGAAGTGAAAGGAACAGCTTCTCGAGTGAAAGGGACAAGGCGTGAGTCGTATCTACTGGGACACAATGCTTTTCGTCTATTGGCTGGAAGACCATCCACTCTACGCGAAACGCGTGCGGCAGATTCTCACCAAGATGGAAGAACGACAGGACAGGCTTTGTACGAGTGCGTTTACTGCGGGAGAGGTCCTGGTGGGTCCGTACAAGCTGCGCGCACGCGACGAGGCGAGGCAAATTCGCGGTATCTTCGAAAGCTCATTTGTAGAGGTGATACCGTACACGCTGCAAACGGCGGACCTCTATGCAAGGATTCGCGCCGACCAAGGCGTGTCACCCGCGGACGCGATTCACCTCGCTTGTGCAGCTCAGGTAGGCACTGATTTGTTTCTCACAAACGACGCTGCTCTAACCGGCAAAGTGGTTCCTGGCATCCACTTTATCGCGGGATTGGACACGAACCTCTTTTGAAGGTGAGGGTTTCGTCCCCACTCGAAGGATCTATTTAAGCCTTTACCGACGTCCTCGACTGACGAGCCAAGAGAGCAAGGAAAGAATGATACTCACCAAAATGCTGGTCCCCAGAGGAAAGTAGACGACGGTGTTTTTTCCGCGATAGACAAAGTCTCCCGGCAGGTGGCCAAGAGGTAGATGCAGTCGTCCGGCGAAGAGCAGGGCCAGACCTATCACGACGATGATCCCGCCCAGCAGGAGCAGGAGCTTTCCCAGTTCCACCATGGTTACAATTTTAGCTGCTGATGAGAGCTTAAAAGGGCAAGCCGCGAATTACGCGAATTGCACGAATCAAAAGCCGGCTTTGAACAATTCGCGCCTTTCGCGTTGATTCGCGGCCCAAGAAAGAGAGACGCGGCAATGCCGCGTCTCTACGCCATCGTCGTTGATGGTTTTACTTCGAGTACTGGTCCCTCAGCTCTGTCTGCTTGCTCACCAACGGAATCTCCTGTCCGGCGATGAAGACATGCTTCACGTCGGTCTTCACGTCGAGTGGATCGCCGTTGGCCACCACCACGTTGGCCATCTTGCCTGCGTCGAGCGAGCCGAGGTCTTTGTCCAGGCCGAACATTTGTGCGGGATTGAGGGTGAGGGCCTTGAGGGCCTCGCCGGGAGGCAATCCGAAAGCCACGGCGTATCCGGCCGCGTAAGGCAGATCGCGCACTCTGTGAGCGTCGTAGGTGGCGAAGGCGATCTTGATGCCGCGCTTGGCCATCTCCGCCGGCAAACGATAGACGGCGTCATAGCGCTCCCATTCCTTGGGCTGCTCATAGATCGGGCCTACAATCACCGGGAAGCCGCTGGCGGCGACTTTGTCCAGCACTTCGCTGGAGTGGGCGAGATGGCTCAAGATCACTTTCAGGTGATACTCCTTCGCCATATCCAGTACCGTCTGGACGTCGTTCGGCTCCTCCGCCGCCAAGACCATCGGCTTCTGCCCGTGCAGGTAAGGAAGCAGGGCTTCAAGTTTCAGGTCACGCTTGGGCGCAGCCCCCGCCTTTTCAGGATCGGCGGCTTTCTTTTTCTCGTAAGCGGCGAGTTTGGCTTCGTAGTCCTGGGCATCGATGAAGGCCTGGCGTAGTTGCGCGGCCATGCCCATGCGCGTCTGGGGAAACTTGGCGGTGGCAAAGCTCTCATTGCGACGCTGGCGGCCGGTGAAGTTGAGAGGCAGAGCGATGTCCCGGATCATGAGCATTTCTTCGGCCGAGCGTCCGGCGAGCTGGATGAAGGAGTCTTGTCCGGGCAGCGTGTCGCCAATGGCGGGCGCGACGATCGCGTTGGTGATGCCGTTGATGCGGGCGACGGGAATCAACGCGGTCTCGGCGTGGAATGCGTCATAGACGTGCATGTGGGGCATGATCTCGTCGCTGGGCTCGATCATGTCGTCGGTCATGCGGTCGGCCGAGATCTCAGTCAGGCCCAGGTGAGTTTCAGCGTCTATCAGGCCGGGATAGACGGTCATGCCGGTTACGTCGATGACTTTTGCGCCGGAAGGAATGGCCGTGGAGGCCGGCCCGACGGCGGTGATTCTGCCGTTCTGCATCACCACCACGCCGTTTTCGATGACTCCGTGACTTACTGTTAACAGCTTGCCGCCGCGCAGGGCGATGGTCCCGCTGGCCGGCATTTCAGACTTGGCCGGCTTCGCAGACTGGCCACAAGCCGCTGTCACAAAAATCGATGCAATCAGGAATCTCTTCAGCATGGCTATTGGCCCTCCTTGTAGTGGGTCAAACCCAGTCCGGGCAGCGAGCGGTCGAAGAACACGTCGCCGTCAATGAGCACTTTATCCACCAGCGCAGCAGAGGAAAGGGGATAACCGTTCCAGATGGAGATGTCCGCGTCTTTGCCTACGTCCAGCGAACCCACGCGATCTTCCACGCCGATGATCCAGGCAGGATTCAGCGTGATCATCTTCAGCGCATCTTCTTCGCTCACGCCATAGTGAATGATCTTGCCCGCTTCCTGGTTGAGACGCCGAGTTACGTCCTCGGAATCGCTCTTCAACGCTACGCGCACCCCTTTGTTGAGTGAGATGGCGGCGTTCCAGGGGATGCCGTCCCAGGCTTCATACTTGAAGCCCCACCAGTCCGGCCAGGTAGCGATGGCGACACCGTTGGCGGCGATCTTGTCGGCCACTTTGTAAGCTTCGAGAGCGTGATGGAAGGCGCGGATCTTGTAACCAAATTCCTTGGCAATCGCCATCTCGGTGAGGAGCTCGTCGGCCCGGTAGCAGTGAATCTGCACCAGCAGCTTGCCGCGCATAACGTCGGCCAGGGCTTCCAGCTTCAGATCTTTCTTGGGCGGGGTAGCGTCCTTGTCGCCCTTCTTGACCTTGGCCTCGTAGTCGTCCCACTGCCGCATGTAATCACGGGCCTCGGTGAACGCCTGGCGCATGACTTCAAAGTTGCCCATGCGCGTGGAGGGAACCTGGTTCTTCTGTCCGTAGACTCGCTTGGGATTCTCGCCGCTGGCAAACTTGATGGACTGTGGCGCGCCGGGAAAGAGCAGCTCATCGCGGCCCAGGCCATACTTGTGCTTGATCACGATGGCCTGCCCGCCGATCATGTTGGCCGATCCGTGCAGCAGCAACGAGGTGGTTACGCCGCCGGCCAGCGCGCGATAGATGGCCTTGTCGTCGTAGTTGAAGGCGTCTTTCATCATCATGTGCGGCGTGACCGGGTTGGTGGCCTCGTTGACGTCGTCATCGAGGCCGATGTGCGAATGCGAATCGATGATGCCGGGCATCACCCACTTGCCCGTGGCGTCAATCACCGTGGCGTTGGCCGGTGCCTGCACTGTCTTGCCAATAGCGGCGATTTTGCCATCGTGGATGTAAATGCTGCCGTTTTCGATCTTCCCATGCGTGACTGTCAGGATCGTGCCGCCGCGAATGACCACATCATTCTGGACAGGCGGGATTGCCAGTCCCGGCTCTTTCGGGGTCGCGGCTTCGGCCGCCGCATCCCGCTGGAGCTCTGCCCCAAGCCCGGCTGTGTCATAGCTGACGAGATTTCTTGCGGCAGGGGCGTGTTGCGGTGCGCTTCTCGGCTGCTGCCCGGCGGCCAACCCGGACAGAAGAAACAGCGCAAGCAGCATCGCCCACAAGTGAGAACGATGGGGCATATATGGCTCCTTGTTGGATTGAAACCCCGAGATTCTATTGGCCGGGGAAGCAAATAGCAATCAGCATTCAGCACTCAGCCCCTCGACGCTGTTCCTGGCCGTGCGAGAGTGCATTAGGACTGAGTCCTGAGTGCTGAGTGCTGATTGCTGAATGCTTTTCTTTCCCGGTTGATGTATAAACCACACGTCCGGTCAGATGGGGTGAAGAAATGGCGAGCTACATGGGGGCTCTCGATCAAGGCACCACCAGCACACGATTCATGGTATTTGATCGCGCCGGGAATGTTGTGGCCTCTGCGCAGAAGGAGCATGCCCAGATCTATCCCCAACCAGGATGGGTGGAACACAACCCGGAAGAGATATGGCAGCGGACGCAGGAGGTCATCACCCAGGCGACCGCCCAGGGCGGGATCAAGCCGGGAGATCTGGCGGCCATCGGCATCACCAACCAACGTGAAACCACGGTGCTCTGGCACAAGAGCACGGGCCAGCCGGCGGCGAATGCCATCGTCTGGCAGGACACCCGGGTAGCCGGTGAGGTGGCGAGGCTTTCCCGTGAGTTGGGCCAGGATTTCTTCCGTCCTAAGACCGGCTTGCCGATGAGCACCTATTTCAGCGGATTGAAGATTCGCTGGTTGCTGGAGAACTTGCCCGGCCTGCGGCGCCAAGCAGAAGCAGGTAAGATTCTTTTTGGAAATATCGATACATTTCTGGTTTGGAAGCTGACTGGAGGTCCGCGCGGCGGGGTCCACGTGACTGACGTCACCAACGCCAGCCGCACACAGCTCATGGACCTGAAGACGCTGGCCTGGGACGCGAAGATCCTGAAAACCTTTGGCATACCCGAGCAGATGCTCCCGCGGATCGCCTCAAGCAGCGAACTCTACGGAAACGTTGCCCTCGACGCCGGCGTCCTCACGGGAACCGCGATCAGCGGCATCCTGGGGGACCAGCAATCGGCGCTGGTTGGACAAGCCTGCTTTGCCGCCGGCGAAGCCAAGAACACCTACGGCACCGGATGTTTCATGCTCATGAATACCGGCGAGCGTCTGGCCCCGTCGCAACACGGCCTGCTGACCACGGTGGCCTACAAGCTTGGCAGCCAACCGGTGCGCTACGCGCTGGAAGGCAGCGTGGCCATCTCCGGCGCGCTGGTGCAATGGATGCGCGACAACCTGGGGCTGATCAAGTCCAGCGCCGAGATCGAGGACCTGGCACGAACCGTTGAGGACAACGGAGATGTCTACTTTGTCCCCGCATTCTCCGGGCTCTACGCTCCTTACTGGAAACACAGCGCGCGCGGCGTGATTACCGGCCTCACACGTTACGCCAACAAGGGACACCTGGCGCGGGCCGTGCTCGAAGCCACCGCATTTCAGACCCGCGACGTGGCCGGCGCCATGGAGCAGGATTCCGGGATCAAGCTAAACACGCTGCGTGTGGACGGCGGCATGATCGACAACGATCTGCTGATGCAGTTTCAGGCGGACATTTTGGACCGGCCGGTGGTGCGTCCCGAGGCCAAAGAAATGACGGCCCTGGGCGCAGCCTACGCTGCCGGCTTGGCTACGGGGTTCTTCAAGAGCACAGATGAGTTACGTTCGCAATGGCGCGCCGGCAAGACCTGGAACCCGCAGCTCGATCCCGCCACCCGCGAGCGCAAGTATCAATCCTGGAAAAAGTCGGTCACACGATCTTTCGACTGGCTGGAATGAGCGGCCTTAACCCCTTCATACCAAGGCTGTTCCATATTCCCGAAAGAGGAAAATCCTATGTCACGGCGGGCACGTCATGAGTTAGAGTTACGGGGCCGCTTCACCAGCTTTCAAAAAACTCCGCAATCGGAGGCAGAAACATGTCCCGCAACCGTGTCGCTGTAAGTCATTTGCTGCCGCTGTCTGTGTTGTGGCTCTCGTCGTCCGTGCTGGCGGCGGCAGCGCCCGCCTGCCAGGCCGCGCAGCCCCCGGAAAAGCCCGAGGAGCATCACCATATGGTCCACTTGAATATGCCCAGCGGGGTTACCGACAAATGCGCCCCTACCTTCACGTACAACGATGGACCTCTCGGTCCCAGCCACTGGCAGGGCGAGTGCAACAGCGGTCATTCGCAAGCGCCGGTTGACATCACCGATACTCAGAAGATGGCGGTTCCTCCCCTGGCGCCGCTGCTGATGAGTTATCAGCCGGCGGGACTGGATATGGTGAACGATTGCAACCGCTACCTGATCAAGCTCCGGTTTCCCGACAATAAGTGGCTCAAGGTAGCCAGAAAACCTTACCGCCTGAGCGAAATCGAGTTTCGCGAACCCGGCGAAATCGCCGTCAAGGGTAAGCGGCCGACGATGTCGTTGCAACTGGTCCACCTGTCACCGGAGGGTAGTCTTCTGATCATCGAGGTGCCAATCGCCGCGGGCAAAGAAAATCCGGTGATCAAGACCTTGTGGAAACACATTCCGGCCCCCGGCAAAGAGGTGACGGCTGACGACTTCAAGATCAATGCCATGGACCTGCTGCCCGTCGACCATGGCTTCTACTTTTTTCGCGGATCCTTGACTTATCCGGGTTGCAACGAAGGGGTCATGTGGTACCTGATGAAGAACCCGGTCGAAATGTCGGCCGCGCAGATCGCGCTATTCAAGAAGTACTATCACAACACCGCCCGACCACTGCAGCCTTTGGGCGAACGGCCAGTGGTCGAGAGCAAGTAAGGACGAATCGCCGTAACTGCCAAAATTGAAAATCGACGCAGGCAGACAGAAACACGCAATTTCATTACTGACAATACATATGCGATTACGAAATGGGCAAAGCCTTCTTCTCATGTCGCTGCTGACTCTATCCGCGGCGCCTTGGATGACCGCGCAGGCTGCCCCGGATGCCGATTACCAGGCCGGGCGACAGCGGGCAGTGGCGCTCTTTAACCAGGGCAAACGTCTGGAAGCTCTGCCCCTTTTGGAAGAGCTGGCGCACAAGGACCCCAAGGACAGCGAGGTGCTGGTAGAGCTGGCGGCGTCTCTGGTCGATCATGCAGCAACGCTCAGCGATGCGGACGCGGCGGCCAAAGAGCGCTTTCGCGCGCGAGACCTGGTCCAACAAGCCTGGAATCTCGGGAACTACAGCAATCTGGCGGAGAACCTGCGCCAGCTCCTGAACGAGCTGCCGGCTAGCGGCGCGATCAAGTTTTCCGACAATCCTGCGGTGGAGTCGGCCATGAACGGCGGTGAAGCCGCGTTCGCCCGCCGCGATTTCGAGGAAGCGCTCAAGGACTACGCCAAGGCCCTGGAACTCGAGCCCACAAACTATTCCGGCGTTCTCTTTACCGCCAACACTTATGACAGAGAGAATGAGTTTGCTAAGGCCGCCGAGTGGTACGAACGCGCTATGCGCCTTGATCCGAATGTGGAAACAGCCTATCGCTACTACGCCGACATGCTGGCCAAAGAAGGCGATATGGCGAAGGCGCGCACCATGCTCGTCCATGCGGCTGTGGCCGAGCCTTACAACAAGATCGTGTGGCGCGAAATTCGCGCCTGGGCGACCATCAACAAGACCGAGTTCACCGTTGTATTTGTGGCCATCCCTTTGCCGCGGAAAGACAACACGGCCGTCGGCAGCAACACCAAGTTGTCACCGGAGCTCGCCTCCGCCTGGCGGACATATTATTCGGTGAAAGACGAGTGGGAAAAAGGCGACAGGTTCGCCAGGCGGTTTCCCCAAGAAGAAGAGTACCGGCACTCGCTCGCGGAGGAATCCGAGGCGTTGACGGCGACCGCCAATGTCCTCAAGAAGCTCAAGGAAGACAAGAAGACCGCCGAGCTGGTGGCCGACAGCCCCACGGCGACCCTGCTGCTGAAGCTGCAGGAGGCGGGCCTGATTGACGCGTACGTGCTGTTCAGCCTGGGCGACGACGAGATTGCCAAAGATTATGTCTCTTATCGGGCAAAGAACCGCGACAAGCTGGAGACCTACATGGACAAATTCGCGGTCCCGCCCGCGCCCGCCCGTTAACCGGCTTTGCCGTTGTCGCGCGCCGGAATCTTCGCAATCTCGTTTTCGCACCCAGTTTAATGCCAGAAAAAGGGCCTCAGGGGGTTCCTGAGGCCCTTTGGTTTACGGCCGGGAATGAGCGCTTACTTGCGCAGACCCATCCCAACGTTTCTAGGGCAACGACGTCCTAACGCTCTCAATGGCCATCATGCCCCGGTCTTCATGTCCGAGGATGTGGCAGTGGAAGACGAAGTCCCCGATATCCGGCCCGCGGAAGTCCATGAGCGCCTCGACTTGCGGGTACGGTAGCCCTGGCCCGCCACCGTTCGCTGTGATACAAGCCGGTGGGTTGGGGGGATTCGTAACGCTAGGCGGATTCGTATTGTTGTTCAGACCGGCAGCATCACCGCCGCAGAACGGGACCTCAACCATGTCAGCGAACTGACCATCGTCCGGGTCGTCGCCGCTGATGGCAGGCGCCTGCTGGCTGCCGTTCTTCTCGAAGTTGTCCTGGGACAGCACCTTGAAGTGAATCTGGTGCTGGTGGAGTTCATGGTTTTCCCGGGCGTGGTTCTGGATAAACCATTTCTCCACCGTTCCCTGCGTGGTAACGACCGCCGCAGCGTGGTTGTTGTCGAAAGGCACGTCGATGCTCACCTGCGACGCTTGACACCTCGCGTCTGTGGTCGGCGTGCAGCTCAGCGTGCTCATGAAGAACACGCTTCCGTCCTCAACCTCCTCGAAGTACACGACGCGAGTGACCGCGGGCGTCACCTTCATGATGCCGGCAAACCGGTTCAGGTTGCCGTTCCAGGTGGTATCGCTGTTGACCCTGTCGTCAGCCAGCGGCTCGTCGTCGTCGTCGCCGCCAACGACTTGCATGTTCAGCAACTGACGAGTGGGAAGGTTGTCGCCCAGCGGCCCGGAGAAGATTTTCTGGGCCACCAGTTGAGCTACATGCACCGTGGAAGGAGGCGCATTGACGATAATCTCATAGCGTGAGGCCGGCGGGATCCGGACATGGGTCACGGGAATGAGTTGTCCAGGCTCGGTGCCGTCCTGCGAGTTGACCGGGACAGCGTCAATGCCGACGACTTGGATGGTCTGGTTCACGCCGTCGAACTGCACCGCCAGATCCAGAGGCGCGTCCGCGGTGCAGTTGCAAATCCGCCAGAACTGCTTCTCACCCGACTCCATATGGATGGTGGCCGGAGTATAGCTGGCTGTGACTCCGTCGGGGTTGATGGTTGTGTTGATGGAAACAAAGTTCACACTTAGGTCATTCTGGGGAATTCCGGGGTCGGTGCCCGGCCCGCTCTCTTGCGTAGGCGTCTTCATTTGCTGGTCACGGATGACCAGGATGCGGTGGCGCAACCCGGCAACTGCCGGCTGCACGTTGTTGATGCCATCCACCACCAACGCTCCCGCGGCTCCGCCCATCACCGCCAATTCGGCCAAGCCGTGGACGTGGGGGTGATACCAGTAGAGCCCCGGGGGCTCGTTGGTCGGGAACTGCACGCTGTACTGGAATGTGCTATTGGGATTGATCAGGGTCTTGACCACGTTGTCACCGTGGCACTGTGGGGTGGTATTGGTGCCGTGATAGTGGATGTTCATGGCGCCGCCGCTGGTGAAGAAGCCCGTCACCTGCGGGTTCTGCACAGGAACCTGCTCCAAGAAAGTGGTGTCGCCGCAATTGGGCGTGCCGAAGGGCTCACTCGCCGTCTGGGTAAAGGTAGTGTTGTTGGTTACAGTGATGTTGAGCGTGTCGCCCGGGTTCACGTGCAGGGTCGGGTTCTGCAGGCCGCTCGGCGTCATAAAGCAAAACAGTTGCCGGCCAAAGGAGTCAGTGGTGCTCTCATAGGAGAACTGCACGTTCAGCACCCCGTTCTGGCTGAAAAGAGCCGGGGGCTGGTGGACCACCAGACCGCTGCCTGCCGGGCGTTGACACGGGTTGGGAACAAAGGCAACCGGGGCCTGACCGTAGGCGCTCGTCAGCGCCAGCGTCATGACCAGGAAACCCGCCAGAATAGTCAAAGCGAAAGGTATCCGTCGATTCATGAATCTTCCTCCATTTGAGTCTCAAACGTTTGTGGCCGAATGGCCGAGAGGACGCTCTCAGCAGGAGTGCTGCAGCTGAGGTTGGGCGCGAATCAATGGGCGCCAAACTAACGGGACGGGATGCCCCCACGACGGCTTAAGTGCGGTTGGACACGCCCATCTCCACACAGCTAGGTCGGAAACGGATCTCTTGACTGTGCCGAGCCGGTTCCTTACGAATGGCGCACGAAGTATACGCCAAGCGTTAGAAATTTTAAATAAACTTTCTAAGAAATTTCTGTTTATCAGAAATTCTGCGGGAAAGTGTCTAGACAACCAAGATTAACAAGCTAAACGACTCATAATCAATGACTTAAATGATGACCTCACGGCCGAGCCAGCCCCAGCCGGAAGAATTTGCTGGTGCGGTGAAACGATCCGTGCGGTTACTGCACTATCCCACAGAAGCAGAAGAACCGTGACCGATTCGCAGCTAAACCTGAACGAGCAAAGAGCACCCTGGGGCCAATCCGAGCCCGACGCCCACCTTGAACAGACCATCGGGGTCAGCCGCCGCACCAACGAAGAGGCTATCGCCGCCGGGATGGTGTATTTATTGCAACAGCGCAGGAATCGGCGCTGGGGACATCTCACTCTGCCTTGGGGAGCAGCTGATGCCCCGGTAACGGCCTGCGTTCTGGCCAGGCTGGGAGAACTTCCTACCCA
>DATDGY010000050.1:0-5999 GCA_036521855.1 Candidatus Angelobacter sp. | reverse complement strand
AGGTGAGCAGCCGACAAGGCCGCGAATCCAGCGAGGTGCAAGTCCTCGTACCGCCAATTGCCTGTAGTCGGGCGGGTAGCGTATCCGATGCGTGTGAAGGTAACGACACACGTTCAGCTCGGAGGTAAAAGCCTTGGCTGCCCTGCAGAAGTATTGGCAGCGGTAGGAACGATCTGGAAGGCGAGCAAGCTGGGAGGCTTGAACATAACGAAATAGCTGCAGCCCCGAAACACGGGCCGTGGAAAATCGTGTTCGCGGACAGAAGCGGGAAAGCCGACCCTTCCTTTGTGGGGGAAGGCCGATGACTCTCTGAGGAAGAACCAGGCAAATGCACTCAGAGGACCGCCGGGGTACGGGCTCAGGCATCTCAGGAAGGATTCGCAGAATAACGTCGGGAAAGTCCCGCTGGCAGCAGGGGCTGGTAGCAACCTGCAAAGACTCCTCGAACGAGGTGAATAACCAAAGCAGAGGAGAGCCAGGAGGGATTTGCGAATGAGTCTATAGGAGCGAAGAACGAGGAGTAATGTCCTCGGAGGAGACGATACACGCCTCTCTGATGAAGGTAACGCCAACATCAGGCAAAGAGACTCTGGGCACCTGGTGGTCCCTACGACAGGCGCGGGCTCGGCCTGATAAAACCGGGCATACCAAACCGTAGCCAGGGCTAGGGACGAAGCGATCAGCAAACCGGCTGCCGACGGGGTGTATGCGAACCAGCGCTTGAACCTCGCGGCAACCTGGGAAGGCTAATCAGCGAAATGCCAGGGCTTCAAACCGGACCTGAGAAACTCGGCCGTCCGGCATTATAGGGGGGCCTCGGGAAACGTGGCGCTGGTTGAAATGGGAACCCACCTCGCAACCGAAAGGGCGGGTATGGTAACCCTCCACCTCACCGTCCGCGCGCCCGAGTTCTATCCCAGCGGCAGGGATCCTGCGAGTGCGCAAACACTTCGCTTCGCGAAATGGTTGCTGCTCAGGATGACAACGGTGGTGAGAACTGGAAAAAACGGGGAGCCGAAGCTCCCCAAGTGAAGCGACAGAGGCGTTCTGTTAAGTAGAGTCCGGCGGGCGGGAAACGGTTGTCCGAGTCAGAAGATTCTTGTGACGAATGAAGTTCAGGAGATCGCGGCGGGGACCGCTTCGACTTTGAGCGAGGGCGTGGAAGAGTGCTGGATGGATTTCGATGGCGCCCGCATGCGTTATCTGCGAGCGGGGTCGGGGTCGCCGCTGATCCTGCTGCACGGGCTGTTGGGGTATTCCTTCTCCTGGCGATACACAATTCCGGCGCTAGCTCCAGTGGCAACCGTATACGCGCCGGACCTGTTAGGCGCAGGCTTTTCAGACCGGCCGCGAAGGATCGATCACTCGATGCGAGGCACGGCTCTGCGCGTACTGAGATTTGTGGAAAAGCTGGGGCTCCCGTCGTTTGATTTGCTGGGCACCTCGCGGGGCGGGGCGGTGGCGATGGCCGCAGCCGCGGAATGCGTGAGCGCGGGTGCCTCGCGGCGGCGGCTGCGGCGATTGGTGTTGGTGTGTCCGGTCAATCCCTACTCTTCGCATGGAAGCTGGCTGGCGCCGTTCTTCGGCAGCAATACCGGCGCGGCGCTGTTTCGCTTGGGGTCGGAACACATGCCGTTTCTGTTTCCGTACTGGCACGGGCGGCTGTATGGCGACCGCCGCAAGATTCCGCCCGGAAGCCTGGAAGGCTACAAGGCGCCGCTGGCGATGCCGGGATTGTTCGAGCACGGGCTGAGTATCGTCCGAACCTGGACGGCGGATTTGCAGGAACTGAAGACACTGTTGCCTTCCCTGGCGCCCATTCCCACGCTGCTGGTGTGGGGCAGCAAAGATCCGGCGGTGTATGCTTCGTCCATGGAGCCACTGGCGCGGCACTTTTCGAACGTGCAGACTGTGGCCTTTCCGGGAATCGGGCATTTGCCTTATGAGGAGTGTCCGGAGGAATTTAACCGGGCGCTAATTGAATTCTTGAAATAGCTTAAGACAATAAAACTCTGAGGCAGATGCTCGAGGGCGAGACGCCCTCGCGACAGCCGGCGGGACCCTTCGACTTCGCTCCGGGCGGGCGGCCGGTGCTACTTCCGAAATCATGACCCACTCCATTCTCGACTTCTTGCGGAATGCGGTGGTGCATTACGGATACTGGGCCGTGGGCGCGGCTTTGCTGATTGAGAATGCCGGCGTGCCTGTGCCGGGGGAAACGATCCTTCTGCTGGCGAGTTTGCTGGCATATTCCCAGCACGAGCTGCAACTTCCGTGGATCATTGTGGTGGCGACCATTGCGGCCACGGTTGGCGACAACCTTGGGTTTGCTCTGGGCTTCTACGGCGGACGTCCCGTGCTGGAGCGCTACCGGACTGCTTTCAGAATTCGAGATTCAACGCTGACTCGCGGAGAAGAACTGTTTGCCCGTTACGGCGCGGTCACCATCTTCTTTGCGCGATTTGTATTCGGCATGCGCATTATTGCCGGGCCCCTGGCGGGTGTCCTGCGCATGCCGTGGCGAAGATTCACCGTTTTCAACTTTCTTGGCGCGGCCGTGTGGGTCACGGTGATTTCCAGCGCGGGCTATCTGTTTGGCCAGCATTTGGGTCGACTGGAGCGGGAGATCAAGCGGTTCGATATCGCGGCGCTGATTGCAGTGCTCGTGCTGGCGCTATGGCTGTGGCGGCGCAACCGGCGTGAGAGTGCCTGAGCACCTTCTGAGTAACCTCTTGCACAGCGGCATATCTTGATTGAGCGGCTATACTGTGCGGGTGGCGCGGGCTTTTCGGGTAGCCGGGGCGATGTCCGTGACAGAAAAATCCACACACACACCGGCTGCGTCCGAGCCGAAATTCGGACGAGGAGGAACTCGTGAAAAAGATCGGTTTCTTGACGCTGCTCATCATGGCAACTCTTGTGTTTACGCTCGCCTTTCCGGCGGCGGCCGCCGGACCCAAAGCTCCGGCTGCGCCAGCGCCCGCGGTGGCACCCGCTGCTCCGGCCGCGGTGGCTCCCGTTCCCGAACGCCATCCGCACATCGACGAAGCACTGGAGGCGATGCGGAATGCCAAGCATCAGCTGGAGAGCGCCGAACATGACTTCGACGGCCACCGGGCGAAGTCGCTGGAACATCTCAACCAAGCCATCCATGAAGCCGAGATTTGCATGCAGATGAAGTAACCAGGTTGGCCATCAAACGACGAAAGGCAGCGTCCCGGACGCTGCCTTTTTTCTTTCCAAGCCGGAATCTGTTGCGGGCGGGATGCTAGTCGGTGTGGAATGTGTAGCCGACGGAGGCGCCCAGGCGAAGAACGCTGTTGGAGTGGAAGTCGTTGGTGTTATGGATGATGTAGTAGTAATGGGCTTCGGGCCGCACGAAGAAATTTCGCCACACCCTGTAGTTGAAGCCGGCGCTCACATGCAGCAGAAAGTGATTGCTGTTCAGATGTGTGGTGCAGCCGCTTGAGTAAATGCAATTCCCGTAGGGATTGTAGTAGAGCACGGTCTGGCCGCCCACGCCCGCCGTGAAGATGGTACTGGTTCGCTTCGAGATGCGCGCCGGGAACGGGTTGAAGTGGGGTGCGAGCACAGCGTTGACGTCGTACAGCACCGGGCGGTATTTCTGATAATCGTTGTAGAACGCCTGCTTGTATCGAAAAGTAAATTCCCCTCCGTACCCGAATCCGTTTTTAAAGATGCGGTCAAAGCTGGCGCTGGGGTACAGGCCGCCTCTCTCCGGAGGGGCCAAGTAAGCCAGAGAAGCGGTATTGTTGCTGGTGGAGAACAGAGTGTTGCCGCCAGCGGCAAGATCCACCTGCTGAGCCGATCCGAGAGTGGCGAACAGAAGAAGCGCACACCCGGACGTGATTCGCGCGAACGTTCTCAAATACAACCCCCTTTGTGTTTCGTCCCGATCTTGAAGTGTATACGCTGGATTGCTGGAGTGCCCGGCGGAGGCATCCGCGCGTGAATGATCTGGGACAAGAAGCCGGCGGCCGGAGAACGCGCTCGCGGCCGCCGCTCCATCAAAGCTTAGTCTGGACCTATGGTGTAGCCGATGGAGGCTCCCAGGTGGACGACGTTGCCGGAGGTGTAGTAGTTGCTGTTATTGAAGATCTTGTAATAGCGAAGTTCAGGCCGGACAAAAACATGTCCCCAGACGTAGTAGCGGAGACCGGCTCCCAGGTCCACGAGGAAATGGTTGGAACTCACGTAGTTGTTGCAGGTAAAACCGTTGGTGCAATAGGGAAGATAGAAGCGAGTGGTCTGCCAGCCAATGCCACCCATCAGGTCGAGTCCCGCTTTCTTGCTCAGGCGCGGCTGGTAATCGCCGTTGAAGTCGAAAAGGATGGGGCGGTAGGGCTGGCCAATGCCGCCGAAGTTTCCCTGGCTCGTTCTCCAAGTCGCATCGAACGCGAAGCCGATTCGCCGGTGGAAGATTACGTCGCCGCCGAGGTTGGTGTAGAGGCCGCCTTTTTCCGGACAAATCACGAAGAGACCATTTGACGAAGACAGACTGCACGATGCGGCCCCCGGTGACGTGAGGGTTCCGAAGCCGAACATGGCGTCGCCCTGCTGGGCGGAAGCGACGCTGGCCAGGGCAAAGACAGCGATGACGGTCGCGAGGAAGGCAAGCTTTCTCAAGAGGAACCTCCTATAAGGATCATTGTCGGCGGTAAGATGCGACCGCCAAACCATTTGGATGCAAGAGCATGGACGATGCCAGTATCTTAGTTTTAACGGCGCCGGAATTCAATGGCTTGAGGGGATTCCGGCACCAGCGCCGTGAACTAGATCCGGTGCGACCCTGACATCCGAAGAATCCAACCCAATGAAAGGGAATAAGTTGCGCCGCTGGCTTCCCGGCTCGACGCAACTCATCATCGTTTGGGTCCACCGCTGCCCCCTCCACGGAGAACGTGATCGAAGGCGATCGGACCAGCGCCAAAGAAAATCAGGGCGAACGCGAGACTGGCGGCTGCGAGGGGAAACTCGTACCCCGGCCGGTCAGGAGATCCCATCAGTCCGTTGTGCAGATGAACTTTCCAGAGAGCGACCACAAGATCGATGCAGACGGCGAGCGCGGCAATGCGGGTGAAGAATCCCGCAAGAAGCAATAGTCCGCCAAGAAGTTCCGTGAAGGACGAAACATAACCCAGCCAGCGAGGTACGCCGAGGCTGGCGATCCACTGCGCATGGTGGTTCAAGCCTCCGAAGACATTGTGATAGCCGTGTACGACCATGATGACGCCGACTGCCAGGCGCATGACGAGAAGAGCAAGGGGTTGCAAGCGATCGAGATAGCGCACATCTCCTCCCAGCAGGACAGAGTACATTACGAGGAGCGAAACATGAAAGTGCCCGGGGAGGACCGAGCGTGTCTCCCGCAAACGAAAGCAACAAGCGCAAAAACGCGTCACGTGTCTGGATTAGTGGGACATAGGCAAAGGTCTGCGAATACACCAGCTTCGGCGAGCGATATAGTACCTCCGTACCGTGCCTAGTACTTCAGTTACCGGTTCCCCGGTGACTGAGTGTTGGTTGCATGATGACCCCTCGTAATTGTATATAGCTATATCATCTATACAATATGTAGTTAAAGCGTCCTTCCGGCACTTTCGACAATTCCAGAAAACAGGCCAAAAACCCGAAGAAACGCGGAGATTCGCTCCCAGCCGGGGTTTTTCAGGGTTGAGATATGCTCGGAACACCGAAAGCCCTCGGAGCCGATATTGAGGGCGAGGCGTTGTTCGGAAGTAAAGCCCGCGGGCCGGGAGCCGGAGCGGGAATGGGACGTAGGGGAAAAGGTAAAGGGAACCATGGCTGACTCGCGGGAAGTGATGAACATCCGGCAAGCGTCGCAATACCTGGGCGTGAGTCCGGACACGCTTTACAAGTACGTAGGCGAGCAAAAGATTCCCGCGTTCAAGTTAGGCAACCGCTGGCGCTTCAAGAAATCCCGTTTAGACCAGTGGATGGAAGAGAAGTCGAGCGAG
>DATDGY010000049.1:0-22142 GCA_036521855.1 Candidatus Angelobacter sp. | reverse complement strand
ACCATATTCGTAGCTCAACCGGAGTGGCGAATTGTCAAAATACAAAACCGCACACGACAGCCCATCTTTTTAACCTCGGGTTTCTTTTTTGTGCCCGGCCGGCTGCGCGCGCGCTCGAAGCGAGAACGCACGGCTTGAGTTTCGTCACGTTGATCCGCGCCCCGCCTTCCACTCTTCAGCGGTGATTTCCCAGATTTCCGCGGGCAGGCGTCCGGAGACAAAGTTTCCCTCCACGGTGGCAATCACACGCATGCCCTGCCTCACCGAGATGCGCCGCGATGCTTCGTTCGCAATCGCCTTGGGAACGCGCAACACCGGGAACGTCAACACATGGAACCAGAAATCGGTGACTCTGTCGCAAGCTTCGGTCATCAAGCCCTGTCCTTGCCAGGGCAGGCCCAGCCAGAAGCCGCGGTTCTTGTTCTCCGCGCGCGACAGGCTGATATTTCCGATCAACCGGCAAGCATCGCTCTTGAGCCGCAACGTCCAATGCCAGGCTTCTTCTCGCTCGACGGCAGGCAGAGCCACGTCGCGATAGAAGGTCAGAGCGCCATCCGGCGGATAAGGCCAGGGAACGCGATGATTCAGGAAACGCACGATCTCCCATTGTGGAAAGAGGATCTGCGCCTGGGCCGCATCCGCCAATTCGAGAGGGCGCAATAGAAGGCGAGGTGTTTCGAGCGTGGGCGTCAAAGTTGGCGTCACCCCGCCTTGGCTTTCGGCGGACTCGGCGGTTCGTGTTCCATAGGCTCGGTGATCAAGCGCGCGCCCTGATTATAGGTAATGTAGGCCCAGGCCCACTCCATCATGACCAGAATCCGGTTGCGAAAGCCAATGAGAAAGAACAGATGGATGAACAACCACGCTAGCCACGCCGGGTAGCCCGAGAAATGCAGTTTGCCCAGGTCGGCGACGGCACGCGAACGGCCGATCGTGGCCAGGGTGCCCTTGTCGAGGTAGACGAATTCCTCGCGTGGCTTCCCTTCCACCGACCGCTGGATCTGCCGGGCGGCAAACTTGCCCATTTGGATCGCGGCGGGCGCAACGCCGGGCACCATGCTGCCATCCTTCATCTTTGAGGCAGCAAGATCGCCGGCCACGAACACCTCGGGATACCCGGGTATGCTCAAGTCCGGCGCGACAACCACCCGGCCGGCCCTGTCAGTGGGAGCACCCAACATCCGTCCCAGCGGCGACGCGGAGACGCCTGCGCCCCATAAAATGACGGCTGCGGGAATCTTCTCCTTTCCAACTGTCACCACCCCTGGCTCAACGTTGGTGACCATGGCGTTGGTTCGCACCTCCACCCCCATTGCCGTAAGCTGCTTCTCTGCACTTGCGGAGAGGTCCTCCGGGTACACCGGCAGCACTCGCGGACCGCCCTCCAGCAGAATGATGCGCGCTTTGGCAGGGTCGATGGCACGGAAGTCACGCTCCATGTAGCGCTTGGAGATGTCGGCGATGGCCCCGGCAAGCTCCACTCCCGTGGGTCCGGCGCCAATAACGACAAAACTCAGAGGCGGGCTTGACCGCTTGGTGATGACCTCCCGCTCGGCCGTCTCAAAGGCCAGCAAGACGCGGCGGCGGATCTCAAGGGCATCTTCGATCGTCTTCAGGCCCGGGGCATAGTGCTCCCATTCGGGATGGCCAAAATAGGCATGGGTAGCGCCGGAAGCCACGAGCAGGAAATCGTATGGCAGTTCCAGGCCGTCAATCCGGACCAGACGCTTCGCCAGATCAAAACCGGTCACTTCGCCCAGCAATACCTCAACGTTGGAGGCCCCTCGCAGCACAGTGCGTACCGGCGAGGCAATCTCCGCGGGCGATAGCACGGCCAGCGCTACCTGGTACAGCAGTGGCTGAAAGGTGTGGTGGTTCTTGCGGTCCACCACTGTCACATGGACGGGCGCCTGTTCCAGCTTCTTGGCAGCGTTGATCCCGGCAAACCCCGCTCCGATGACCACCACGCGAGGCCAATTACCACTCTGTGCCATCCGTAACATTGTAGCCTCCCGCCAATCGCCATACACTGCTGACGGCAAAGGCTGGGTTGGCATTGCCGGAAGTGACCAAAGTAATCTCTGGCTGTCCGGCAATGGCACATAAGATACGCCCAGCAGGAAGCCTGATTGCGCCTGCAATGGCGCCGTGATACGTTTCGGCCACTCTAAGGCTTGTTCAAGTATTGTGTCCGCCGCCCGGCCCGGCGAAGAGTTTTGACATGCATATTGACGATCTGCTTCGAATCGCGATGGAGCGCAAAGCTTCTGACCTTCACCTGAAGGTCGGCAACTATCCCCACGTGCGCGTGGACGGAGAACTGGTGCCTCTAACTGACCAGCCGCGCATTTCCGCCGAAGATATGCTGAATATGGCCTTCAGCATGATGTCCAACCGGCAGAAACAGAAGTTCAAAGAGTCGGCCGAGCTCGATATGGCGTACGGGGTCGCCGGCTTGGGCCGTTTCCGCGTCAACGTCTTTCAGCAGCGCGGCAACGTCGGCCTGGTGCTTCGCGTGATCCCCACCAAGATCCGCGCGCTGGAAGAACTTTACCTGCCCAAGGTGATCGAACACATTTGCGAAGAGCAGCGCGGGCTGGTGCTGGTCACCGGCGTCACCGGTTCCGGTAAGTCAACCACGCTGGCTGCCATGCTGGACCGCATCAACTCCGGCCGGCCGGAACACATCATCACCATCGAAGACCCCATCGAATTCCTGCACCGCGACAAGAAAGGGTTCGTCAACCAGCGGGAAGTCGAGGTGGATACGCCATCGTTTGCCTCGGCTCTGCGCGCCAGCCTGCGCCAGGACCCGGACGTGATCCTGGTGGGCGAAATGCGCGACCTGGAAACGATTTCCACCGCGCTGCACGCCGCTGAAACCGGCCACCTGGTCTTCTCGACTTTGCACACGCTGGATGCCGTGGAAACCATCAACCGCATCATCGCCGTGTTTCCGCCGCCGGAGCAGAAGCAGGTGCGCATGCAGCTGGGGGCCACCCTGCGCGCCGTGGTCAGCCAGCGCCTGGTGCGCCGCGCCGACGGCGCCGGCCGCGTCCCGGCTTGCGAAGTTCTGATCTCCACCGCCTTCGTGCGCGAGTGCATCATGACCCCGGAAAAGACCCGGCTCATCCATGAGGCCATTGCCGCCGGCACCTCGCAGTACGGCATGCAGACGTTCGACCAGTCTCTTTACGATCTCTTCTCGCAGGGCCTGGTCAGCTATGAGACGGCGCTGGAAAACGCCAGCAATCCCGACGACTTCAAGCTCAAGGTGCAGGGTATCCACTCCACTGCCGACGCCGCCCGCGAACAAATGGAGCAATCCAGCTTCAGCGCCGGCAGGGCCTGATGAAACGCTTCGTTCTGGCATTGGCCCTGGTTGTGCTTACAACCAGGGCGTTTTGCTGGTCGAAAGAAATGGAGTTTGATTGCGGCGAACTTGGGCCCGGAGCCAGCCAGTCATATCTGCAGAATTTCGCAGTCGGGAACAAATTCGTGGCTCGGCTGACCGTTGCCATTGAAGCCAGCAATGTCGGCACTGCGGAAGTTCCAAAGTGTCGCGTCAAGTGGACTGTCAACGCGGTATCAGCGGGCCGGTCTCGGTTGCTCTTCCACCACACCGATGACCCTCAGCATAATCTCAATGGCGTCGCGTTCCAGGGAACGTCGCCGGACGGATCAAAGCTACTGCTGGACTTCTTTTCCTCGGCCGGCGAGCGCACGGGTCATCGGCCGGTGGTCTACGATCTGGTGAGCGGCCAGTGGCAAATTCGCGACGTCGGCGACGCGGTCACCCGCAACCTGCCCGCCTGCAACTACTTTACGATGCTCAGCGGAGTAACCGACGAGGGCGACGTTGTTCTTTATGTCCCTAAGGGCCTTCCCATAGACGCCGGCTGTCCCGATCAGGGAGAATGGCTGCTGAACATGAAGACAGGCACGGTGGCCCGTCTTGAAGCCCATGCGCAGCCCCAAACGCAACCTTCACGATGAGAACTCCCTTTACGACTACGCTATCGGCGCACTCGGCCGCAAGATGCGCACGGTCGCGGAGCTGAAGCGTCTACTGCGCAACCGCTGTCCCGAAGAGGCCCTGATCGAACGCGTGATCGCCCGTCTCAAAGACCAGAAATACCTCAACGATTCAAACTACGCCGCGACCTACGCCGCCTTCCGCCGCGATAACCAGAAGTTCGGGCGCCGTCGCGTGGTCACAGACCTGAAGGTGAAAGGCGTCCATGCCGACGTGATCGATAAGGCCCTAGACCAAGCCTATTCCGGCGTGGATCAGCTAAGCCTGGCGCGAGCATTTCTTCGCCGCAAGCGCATGAAGAAGCCAGCGACCAATGCTGAGGCCGCGCGTATTTTCCGCGCCCTGCTCCGCGCTGGATTCGAAGTGAGCGCCTCAATCACAGTTTTAAAGAACTGGGAAGTGGAAGACGAGGTACTGACGGCCTTGCAGGAAGAAGCGGAGTCGTAAGCATGAGCCCACATGTGTACATCATTGCCGGGCCGAACAGTGCGGGCAAGACAACTTTCGCGAGAATTCCTGCCTACCTACGCAATCTGCAAGAATTTCATCAACGCTGACCTGATAGCTCAGGGCATGTCGCCGTTCTCTCCTGAAGCTGCAGCTTTTCGCGCCGGAAGGAGAAAGACCAACTGCGTATAATGAAACCAGAAATTTATAGCGCCCTTGTGGCACAGTATGGGAAACCCTATTAAGCCGGATCGGAACATCCTCGAGTTGCCGCTAGCGCAACGAGCCCAAATGGCCCTGGAAGCTGCCATCGCGAAGGTCATCGAGAGACACGTACGCGAGGGCACGCCGATCCACATTTGACGCGACGGACAAGTAGTTGAGGTGCCGGCTCAGGAGCTCCAAGACTCGTCGTCGTAAATCTCAGAAGTTGCACGTCTCGGGAAGGTTGCTGCAGCCCGCCAATCCTATTTCCCCGGGAAAAACGCCGCCACCACCCAAAACTTGGAGAACCCGTCTTTCGTATCCGCGCGGAAGCATACGCCTATGTTCATGCGGCGGAGCGTAAAGTCAGCCGCAGCCTGGTCCATGGGCGGAGGCAGGTCAACGGGTTGCGTGGCAGAAAAGACGGCGGCGCGGGTAGCGCCGGTCAAGCCTTGTAAAACCTCCCCAGGATCCAATTTCCCGGAGCACGCTTCCTGGTCCAGGCGCGGGTCAGGCCGGGTATCGATCGGCCCGCTACGGTGGACTTGCCGCAGGCGATTAAACTCGGCTACGATCGCGTCCCGAAACTGTTGTTCAGAATAAGTGGGCAAGAGCCGGGCGAAGTCCTGAGTGACATAAAGGCTTCGGTTGCGTTGCACTACTGCGATCCCTACGGCATTGTACTGGGGGTTCATGATGTTGGCGCGGTGCCCGGGTGAGTTCATCAGGGCGAGGTGGGCTTCTTCAACGGTATCAGCCAGGGCCACGTTTTCGGCCACAGCGTTGAAGCGGACGCCGGTGGCTCCTAACCGCTGGTCCAGTTCAAGCTCGCCGGCAAACCGGTGCGACAAGTCAGCGTGCTCCGCCAATTTCTGTGCGTGCGCCAGTGCCGCCTGCGCCACTTTGGGGTCCCATTGCAGGGTTTGCACCCCGGCGTTCGCCCTCACCATGTTAAGCAGCTTGAAGAGTTGCTGCTCCGGCGAGAGGGACGGCACACTGGGGGCTTGGGCGGCGCCCACGAGAACCAGCGCCTGGACTGCGATCGGGATCCCAATCCTTTTCATTCCTGCTCAGGATTGTAATCCAACCTAGGCTTCGGCCAATGCTGACTTCGGTAACCCGCCGGCGCTCGTCCGCCTTTCAACGGTAGAGTCTGTGCAGGATGGCAGCAACTGTAAGCCCTCCGGCGGCCGCCAACGCCAGGAAGGACCACATCGAGGGCACACCCAACAACACGGCGGCCGTACTGGCCGTTACGAAGAGCAGGCCACCCACATCACCGCCGACGTGGATTCTGTGCATGGTGATTCCGGGATGCCAAAGATTGCCTTTCATTGCACACCTCCAACACGGTCCGGTGTGCCACTCTCAATAGACACCAAACCGCGCGAATCCGGCTTAAGCACCTTTTCTCGATTTCAGTTCGCTGAGGATGCGGTTGATCTCGTCTTCCTTCTCCAGTTGCGCAAAGCGGTCTTCTACGCTGGCCGAAGAGTCCTCCAACAGCTCGGTCTTGGCCCGGCCGATGGCCTCCTCGCGCATAACTTTATGCTTCATGCGGTCGAAGGTCGCAGCATGGTCGCGGCTATCGGCGCCGTTGCGGGCGTCGGCAGCCTTGTCCAGGGTGCGGGCGCGCCGATGCTGCGCCATCAGCATGTCGCTTTTGGAAAGCGCCTCTTCCAACTTCTGCTGCAGCTTGTGGAGCGCCGTCTTCAGTGTCTCCACCTGGAGCCTCTGGTCGCCAACCTGTTGAGTGAAACTCTCCGTCAGTTGCGTGTAATGCAAGGAGCGCTCGATGGCGGCGCGCGCCAGGTCGTCCTGTTTCTTTTCCACGGCCAGCTCCGCTTTGCGTTTCCAGTCGGCGATCTTTTCTTCGTTTTCCTTCTGTTTCTTTTGCAGCAGGTGCTGATCGGCGATGGCGATGGCTACTTGCGTCTTAACCTGAAGCAACTGGTTCTCCATGTCGAGGATGACCTGCTTGATCATCTTTTCCGGATGCTCCGCCTTGTCAATCAAATCGTTCAGATTGGCCCTGATTAACGTTGAGACCCTTTCGAGTAGTGCCATAAATCCTCCACATTCATCTTTTTCAAGAACTTCTTTGCGACGCCGATCGCACTAGCGCCGGTAATAGTCCAACACCAGCTTGCCCATCAACACGGTGATGGAAGCAAACAGCACAATCATGGGCACAAACGTCCACAGCGGCTGGAACCGAGTCCCTTCAGCGTTGTAGTTGATGGTCTGCCAGAAGGCACACACCAGCACCACGTTGACCAGGACCAGGATGAGTCCAATCCAACCGGCGGCGCTGCCCACGCGAAGGAGCACGAATGTGGCCAGCGCCGCCTGGCCCAGCACAGCGATCAGCACGATGGCCGCCAGGGCGCTCTTGCTGCTCCAGCCGTTAGGCTGCATGGCCATGCCGAAGTGGACAGCCACCCGGTCAGGAAGTTGGCCCCACGCCGTCAGCAGTTTCACCAACAGGGCGCAGGCCAGCGTCCAGATCACCGGAATAGCCAATCTTGCGTTCATGATTTCAACTCCTGCCTGATACTCGCGTCTTGCAGCAGGGTGCGTCTGGCAACGGCGGACCCCACGACCACGCCGATCGCCATTCCTGCGCCCAGCCAGAAGATCCAGCTTCCTGAGAGCAATCCGGCAATAGCGCCGAGAATCACGCCAAGAATCAAACCCGCCAGAGAGATCTTCTTCATAACCTTCTCCATCAACTCGCTTCGCTCACCTAGAGCTTGCGACCTGGGTTCTTCGCTGCGCTCACGCAGGTCGAAAGAACTGCGTGAGCGGCTGTGGGCCTACTTGCCTGCAGTCTTAGCCTTGCCCGCGGGCGGCGCATCGTCGTCCCCCGAGGGCTCAGGCGATTTGTCTCCGATCTGCCGCACCTTGGACAGCAGATCGGTAATGCTCATGCCGGAAAGCGATTCAAACAAGGCCGGCACCTGCGCGGCGATCTGCGCCATATCTCCGGTGATCTTGCTGGCGCCGGCCGATGTGCCGTTGCCGGTGGAGACGATGGTGATCTTGTCCACGTTGGCCAGCGGTTGGGCCATCGCCCGGACTACTTCCGGCAGGCTGGTGATCAACTTGTCCACCACAGCTGCCTGGTTGTACTCCTGGTAGGCCTCGGCCTTGATGTTCATGGCCTTAGCTTCCGCCTCACCCTTCTTGAAGATGATGTCGGCTTCGGCTTCACCCTGCAGGCGGATGGAGTTGGCCTTGCCCTCTGCTTCAGCAATCAGGCGCTGCTTCTCGGCGTCCGCCAGGTTGAGAATGCGCTGTTTTTCGATCTCCGCCTGCTTGAGCACGGTGGCGATCAGCTCGTTCTGATGGCGCGCGATTTCGGCTTCCTGCACCTTGGTCTGCTGTTCCTTTTCGATCAGCTGGACCTTCACCTGCTCCGCGATGACCTGCTGCTGCTGGATGTTGGTCTGGATTTCATACGCCTTGTCCGCCTGCGCCTGCTGTTTCTTCACCAGTTCGGCATAGGCCGCGCGTTTCACCTCCAGATCGCGCTGTGCTTCCGACTGTTTGGCCAAGGACAGCGTCTCAGCAAGCACGCGCTCCTGGTCGGCTTGGGCCTTGGCGATGGCTGAAGCCCGGGTGGCTTCCGCGCGCTTGATGGCTGTATCGCGTTCGGCTTCGGCGCCGGCGACGTCGGCATCGCGCTTGATGCGGGCCACGTCGGGCCGGCCCATGTTGGTGATGTATTCGTTCTTGTCACGAACTTCTTTAATGGTGAACGAAATGACTTCCAATCCCATCTTGCTCATGTCGTCGGCGCAGGTAGAGCGCATGCGATCGGCCACCATCTCCGGCTCTTTCACGATCTGCTCGACTGTGAGCTGGCCGATAATGCCGCGCAGATGGCCTTCCATCACCAGCCGGATCAGCCCTTCGCGTTCGTCCGGCGTCTTGGTCAGGAACTGTTCCGCCGCCGTCTTGATCGACACCGGGTCAGACTTCACTTTGATTTGGGCGACAGCTTCCACAGTCACCGCCACGCCCTGGTTGGTGTAAAGATCCTGTTGCGGCGCCACATCGAAGGACATCAGTTCCAACGACAGCAACCGGTACATTTCGATCATGGGCAGAATCACCGTGCCCCGCCCGATCACAATGCGCGTGCCGCGAAAGCCGTACACCACCAGCGCTTCATGCGGCCCGGCCTTGCGAAACAACCGGGCAAACATGCCAAACGCGAGCATGACGCCGACCAGAGCCAGCCCAACCACAACCCAGAAGACTGCATTTCCCCCTTGCAACATATGCTCCTCCTCAAGAATTGTTCTTCGTTGTATCTTCCTGCCGTGTACTCAGGGTGGAGTTCTCAATTTCTTCCCACCGCTGCACGTAAGCCACGCCCCGCTCATAGCGGGTGACCAAGACCTCTTCGCCCTTGGCGATCGGATCGCCCTTGTCACTGCGCGCGGCGCAGGTCTTGCGCACGCCTTCTTGGGCAAAAATGATCTCGCCCGTACCGGCCGTGCGGATCGAGATGCTAACCCGGCCAAGCACGCCCACCATCTCGTAGTCCAAGGGGTTCAGATCGCGTTCGTTGGCCATCAATACTTTGGCCACAAACCAGAACACAATCGACGCCCCCACCAAGCCCGACAGCGTGGCTAGAGCCAACCCGGCAAAAATCCAGATATGGCGCAGATGCTCCAGCAGATAACCCGCCCCGCCGAACCATGTGAGAAATGCCGCCAAGGTCATAGGGTTGAAGAAAGGAAAATGCGCACCCGACCCGTGTCCCGGTCCGTGCGCGCCACTCCCGTGACCGCTCCCGGAGGCATGACCCACGCCATGGCCCATGGTGGGGACGTGCACGTGTCCTGGCACGTGAAAATGAAAATGCAAAGTCCCGCTCAGGAACGAAAGCACAGTAAAACTGAAGCCGATGACGAAACAGACCAGATAGATAAGTTCCCAGTTCATGTTAAGCCTCGCTAATCTCCGGCACGCTCCTCCCGGCCTGGGGACGCAAAACGTTCAACAATCTTTCCGCCAATTGCGGAGTTTCTAAGATGGCGTCCATCAGGGCCAGGCAGCGGCGCGAATGCTCGTGCTTGGCCAGGTTGAGCAGCGCCCGGCTGACCAAGGGATCTCCGCGGAACCGCTCCGCTCCCTGGATCAGCCACAGATCCAGCTTGTCTTCCGCGTTGCCCACATCCGACAACAACTCGGTGTGGAAACCCAGGGGATCGTCCACCAGGTATCCCGGATGAACTTTGAAAAACTTCGATAGCAGCAGCCGCGTCTTGTTGGTCAGGTGCGGCCGCGCGCCGTTTTCAATCTGCGACAGATAGGACTGGCTGATCTTCTGCTTCAGTTCCCTGGCGATGGCACGAACCACTTCCTGCTGCGTCATGTCCCGCCCCAAGCCGCGGAGATTGCCTTCCACCAGTCGCAGGTACCGTAATTTCTCGCCTAGTGTCATATTGCAAATCGCAATAACAATATTCCAATTTGCAATATGTGTCAAGAGAAATCGGCGGGACTGGGATGAAAATCTAGTTAATATGTAAGTTATTGATACAAATAGGATTACTTCTTTCCAATTACCGTCGAAATCCGTTCCGCATCGATTACTTCCAGGCTATCGGAGGTGAAATTGGACAGGAAGATTGTTCGAGTGTCGGTGGAGACGGCAAACTTGCGGGGAAAACCTTGAGCCGGAATCTTGCCCAGGACCGCCGCTTTGCCTTCCCCAACACGCGCCGCATCGATGACCGTGATGTCCTGGTGGTCACCCGGCCGGGCTGCAAAGCGATTGGTGTTCCCTATCAGAATCTTGCTGCCGTCGGCAGTGATCATGACCGGGACCGGAGCCGCGCCGACGGGTACCTCACCCACCAGAGCATGCTGCGCGTCATTCATGATCTTGGCGGCGCTGAAGCCTAGCATGGCATTGCTGTTGCGCGCGGTGACATAAAGAAAATCACCGCCCGGGGAAAGGGCGAGGCGCACCGGGCTGCAGCCTGCGTTGACGACTCCCACCACCGCCTGTGCCGGACGCGTCTCCGCCTTAGCGACGTCTACGACAAACACAGCTCCCTGCGGGTGCTCGCCCCCGCGACCCGCCCGCCCTTCGGGCTGGCACATGGCGGGCCAGCCCAATCCCCGTGGACCAACTTCGCTGGTGGTATAAAGCAGTTTTTCATCGGGAGAAAAAACCAACGCGATCGGAGCCAATCCCACCGGCACCCGGCCTACGATCGCGTTGCGTTCAAAGCCTTCGGCCCGGGCCTTGGCCAGGTCGATCACGGTAATGCTGGCGGCCCGTTCGTTGCTCACAAAAAGAAACTTGTCATCGGCGGTGACGTTCACGTTGATGGTGGCATCCCCTTCCTGGTCGCGAATGCGTCCGAGGACCGCGTCACGGCTTCCCTGGGACATTCGTTCAACGTCGAGGAATGTCACACCGTCGCCATCCGCTACGATCAGAAGCTTGTTGTCATGAGTCAGCACGATCTCGGTGGGCATGCCGGAGACTCCAATCACTCGCTCCACCTTCATCTTGCCGCCCTCGCGCTGCAGCACGGCGATGCCGTTCGATTCCCGGCTAACGGCAACGAATACCCGGCATCCGTCGTTGGAAACCGCGATGCCGAAGGGGTGCCCTGGCAGCGACACATAGCTGACTGGCTTTTCCGCCGCCGCGTTGCACGCGGCCGATGATGCGCCTGCCTGCGGCGCCTGGCCCATAACAGACGGCCCAGACAGACCGAACAAAAGAGCGACAAGTGCAGCCCTCAGGAGCTTTCCACGCGGAGGTTTCATGAGGGAACAAGTCTATCAAAGGCGTCAGTCGCGCTGGACGACGTTGTTCGAAAACGCAGATAATGTGTGATTGTGACCCATAGCTCTCAAGCGGTTTGTTCATTCTGCGGAAAACCGCCCAACAAGGTCCGTGCCTTGATTGCGCGACGAAAACTCTCGAACGCTTACATCTGCGACGAATGTCTAGTCATCTGCGGCAAGATTCTGAATGACCACCGACTTGAGATAGCACCCGCTGTCAAGGATGCCGCCTATCGCGTACAGACAGACTCAAATCCCGGCCGCTGGCCGTCTAAGTCCTTGCGCTGTTCCTTCTGCCGGCGTCCTCAACACGTGGTGGAGAAATTGATCTCCTCGCCTCAAGGAACGGAGCACCAGTATATTTGCGACCAGTGCGTGCGGCTTAGTGCCGAGATTATCAACAAAACGGAATCAGTTTCGTCTGGACCGCGACGTTTTGTTGGGTGGTTGAAGCGGAAACTTGGAACGCACCCGCCGGCAATCCATCACCTGAGCTGACTTCACCGCCGGCGTAAGAAAGAAGTCGGGTTACGTGGGGTTCATCGCCTATTGGGCGGCCTTCAAAGACCGCAAATAAGTGACCAGTTGCCACAGTTGATGGTCGGGAAGCCTGGCCCACGAAGGCATGCCGTGGCGCACGTTGCCGTTGCAGAGCAGCCAATGCACGTCGCCCTCGGTGGCTTGCGACTGGATGCGCGGCGTCCGCAGCGACGGCCGCTTGCTTTTGCCTTGCGCGTTATCACCATGGCACTGTGCGCAGTGCTCTTCAAAAAGCAGGCGGCCGGCCTGAAGAGCCTGAGGCTGGTCCCGAAAGGGATTGGTCTTTTCCCGATCGCGTGCCGGCACTTGAGTCAACCAGTCACTTCCAGCCGCAGCCAACAACGCGGCCGCCGACACCAGCGAGAAAATCAATACCATGAGCTGGCGCTTCACTGCCCCTCTCCATGCCGATGCAGAAATCTCATCTTTGCAAAGATCTGGCTGATTTCGCGGGAGATGCCAAAGCGATAGATACGCGGCACGCTGTAGTCGTTCAGGCCGAATTGCGGCGAGAAGCTCAAGGTCCACGCGGAAAGCGAAGTCCAGTTGACCGTCGGGCCCACATATTGCGATGTGTTGTGCAACCCAAGCGTGTCGCGGTCGCCCAGCCCGCCGTACATTTCCGCACCGGCGGCAAATCTCTGTGCACAAAAGTTGCATTTCCGCGTGCCGGCCTCCAGCTTGAGCGGCCGAGCGGCGCCGATCGCGTAACCAAACTCCCAGGGGCCGTTGGACAAGTTCTTCTCAGCGATGATGTTCTCGCTCAAGTTCCAGCCCTTGAAGTTGCTGCCTAGAATCAGCTTGAGTTCCAACTCTCGCTGTTTGTCCTGGCGCGCCACGGCATTGCGCTCGGCAAAGTCAGGAAGGCCGTCATGGCCCACCACTTCCAGCATGCTTTTGTTGGCGCCATTGAGGTTTTCAAACTCCACGTAGAGCACAGGATTGATCCAATGCTCCCGGGCCAAGGGGCGAAAGCGGCTTTCCCAGCGAAATCCCGTGAAGATGGTGCTGTCCTGGGCAACCGTCACTCCATCCAGGTAGAACTCGGTGGTCCACCAGCCCTTGGCGCCATATTCAAACTCCATGGCGGTGCCCGAAAACCGGTTTCCATTCGGAGGTTTGCCGATGACGCTCTTGGTGGCTATCTCCAGATTGCCCGGCTCTTCCATTTCGGCAGAATATGTCACGAAATAGGGCCACTCCTGGCCTTGACAGGCCGAGCCCAGGGTCAGAACCGTGAGGAGAAGCAGTGCTCCGGCAAACAGCCAATGCTTCTGGCCGCTGCGTATATCGTTGTTCATGAATCAGGTGTTCCCTCTTCCGCTCTTCGATGCGGCCGGTTCAGCTCTTTCTTCTTTGCTTCCGCCGTGTTTGCCCATTTATCTATATGCAACTTAGTTGCATATACGTCTTAGCATCATCCCGTTGCTCTTCTGCACAACGTAATCGCCAGGCGATGCCCCCAGGCACCTTTTGCAACCTGGTTACAATTAGCTACGGGCACGGACGTAGCAATCAGCCTCGCGCCGTTGTTCGATTCTTGTTCTTGGCCGGCTTCCCTCCGCATATGGCGGAGAGATCATGCCTGTTATTGCAACTAAGTTGCATCTATAGCCAATGAATCCCATTCTACCGGAGGCTCCGAATCCCTTGTCAATAGATCTCCCCAAAAACTGTTGCAAAATAGTTGCAACTAAATGCAAAATATCTTATCCGCAAGAGTGGCGAAGGGATCTCGTTATGCCTCTACCAGAAACTGAAACTCCGGGGTTTTTGCAATCGCAGCTGATGGACCGCGGCATACGGCTTACCCGGCAACGCCGCGCCATCCTGAGCATCATCGAAACGGCGAAACAGCATCTCGATGCCGGCCAGATCCTTCGTAAAGCACGCCGCATCGATCCCGAGATTGACCGGGTTACGGTGTACCGGACGATCGGCTTGCTGAAGCGCCAGGGTCTCATCGACGAGCTGGACCTCATGCACGTGCAAGGTGAGCGCCACTTCTATGAGCGCCGCACCGGTCGCGACCACATGCATATGACCTGTCTGCGCTGCGGCAAGGTGATCGAGTTCGAGAGCCAATTGTTCGAGAAGCTGAAGAGCACGGTCGCTAAAGAGTGCAACTTCAGCATCGCCGTGGCCCGCCTGGAAATCGGCGGGTACTGCAAGAGCTGCAGAACATAGACTTCTGTCGCTGCGCCTCCACACCGCCTGTATGTGGTTTTCGCCGTCAACGCCTGGCTGCAGCTGAAGCAGGCCGCTCGGCGCGCAAGTCGGCCTCGCGGGTACTTTCTGACGGCTACTTGCAAACAACCGTGTTCAATGCCCCATACCTTCCGGCCCACCGCTCTTGGGTTTCTTCATAATCAGGATCAGCGGTATGACAGCAATGAACATCATTGCCAACAGGAAGAAAGCGTCGAGATAGGAGAGCATGGCCGCATGCCGCTGCACGATGCCGAACGCCGTGGCATAGGCCTGCTTGGCGGCGGTCGTCGGATCCATGCCGGAAGCGATCAGTCCGCTCTTGATGGAATTCAACATAGCCACCGCGGCTGGGTCGTACATGGTGACATGGCCGGCCAGCACGCTCGCGTGGGCCTGGGAATGACGGGCCACAATAGTGGTGACGCTGGCAATGCCGATGCTCGCGCCGATGTTCCGCATTAGGTTGAAAAGGCTGGTGGCATTGCCCATCTGCTCCTTGGGGATGGGACCGTTGGTGACGGTGGTCAGCGGGACGAACAGCATTCCCATGGAAAGGCCCTGCAGCAGTTGCGGCCAGAAAATGTCCCAATAGCCGGCATTCAGGTTCAGCCGGGAGAGCAAGTACAGGCTGAAAGCGGCAACGACCAAACCCGTGGCCAGCAGCTTACGGGCATCGATTTTGGCCATCAGCAGGCCGACGATAGGCATGAACAGGAAGGAACCTAAGCCACGGGGCAGCATCGCCATGCCGGCCTGGAGAGCGGAGTATCCCATGAGCGTTTGCAGCCACACGGGCAGCAGCACGGTGCTCCCGTAGAGAACAAAACCCACTACCGTCATCATGAAAACTCCGGTGCTGTAGGTGCCGTTCTTGAATATTCTGAGGTTGACCACGGGATGTTCCGTCACCAATTGCCGCACCACGAACAACGCCAGGCCGGCCACAGTCAGCGCGAACAGGACTACGATGAAATGCGACTGAAACCAGTCGGCTTCCTGGCCCTTATCGAGCATGATCTGGAGGGCGCCGATACCCACCGCGAGCATGCCGATGCCCCAGTAATCCACGCCGCCTTTGCCGCGGCGGATATAAGGCGGATCGAAGATGAACAGGGAGATCATAGTAGCCGCGGCTAGCCCCACCGGGATGTTGATATAAAACAGCCAGCGCCAGCTATAGCTGTCAGTAATCCAGCCGCCCAGCACCGGCCCTAGCATAGGCGCCACTACGATGCCGAGGGCCCAGAAGGCCATGGCGCTAGCGCGCTTTGCCGGCGGAAAGGCCTCCATCAGGATGGCCTGCGACAGCGGCTGCAAGCCTCCGCCGGTCGCGCCCTGCAGGACGCGAAACACGATCAAGGCCGGCAGGTTAGGGGCGATGCCGCAGAGAAAAGAAAAGCACGTAAAGCCGGTGACCGAAAGCAGGAGCAGATTGCGGCGACCGAAACGATTGGCCAACCAGCCGGTAAGCGGCAGCACAATGGCGTTTGACACCAGATAGGAAGTCAACACCCACGTCGCCTCATCCGTGCTCGCGGAGAGATTGCCGGCGATATGGGGCAGAGAGACGTTGACCACCGTGGTGTCCAGCACCTCCATGAAGGTGCCCAGCATCACCGAGATGGCAACAATCCATGGATTGACTACCGGATTGGAGCGTTCGGGCATTTATCTGGTCAGAACGGTCGGCTCAACCGACATACCTGGACGCAGCAGATGGCTGGGATCCTCGCCCGGGGCGAAGCGAATACGCACCGGCAGACGTTGCACGACTTTCACGTAGTTGCCGGTAGCGTTCTCTGGTGGCAGCACGCTGAAACGCGAGCCGGTGGCGCCGCCAATCGATTCAACAGCAGCGTTGTAAGTGTGGCCGTAAGCATCAACTTTAACGGTAGCTTTCTGTCCGGGGCGCATGTTCTTCAGTTGCGTCTCTTTGAAGTTCGCGGTGACCCAGATGTCATCGAGATTGACGATGGAGAACAGCGGCTGGCCGGACTGGATGACCTGGCCGGGTTGCACGTTGCGCTGGCTCAGAACTCCGGTGACCGGGGCATAGATCTTGGTATAGGAGAGGTTCAGTTCCGCTTGCTCCAGCGCCGATTGATACCTCTGTACCTCAGCTACGGCAGCGCCGGCGCGCGCTCGCGTCATGCGGATCTGTTCGGGGACGGTCTCGGCTCCCGCAGCTTGCGCCCGGGCCTGGGCGGCGCGGCTCTCAGCGCTGGCCACGGCAGCGTTCGCCGCATCCAGCGTGGCCCGGGCCGCGCCGGCAGCGGCCACGGCAGCGTCATATTGCTGGTGCGAGATCTCATCCTTCTGCACCAATTGCTCCATGCGCTTGAGATCAGCCGCAGCTTTAGTGTAGTTGGCCTGGGCTTCCTGGACGCGGGCCTGGTCGGCTTGCACTTCCCGGTCGGCGGCCCTGACTGCGGCCGTGGCGGCGGCGAACTGGTTGGAACTGGTGGTGGTGGTTAGGGGAACGTCCACGTGGGCAGCGGCCGCGCTGGCTTGGGCGTTGGCCAGATCAGCGCGAGCGCGATCGAGCGCCACCTGGTAATCTTTGGGGTCCAGTTCTACCAGCAGCGTGCCCACCTGCACGATTTCGTTGTCGTCGTGAAGCACCCTCACCACGGTCCCGGAGACCCGCGCACTGATTGGATAAATGTGGCCGTCAATCTGAGCGTCGTCAGTGGACTCGCGGACGGAATAGTAATGCCAGATGAACACGCCGCCCGCCACCAGCACCAGCGCCAACGCCGCCAGGACCCACTTGGCCCGCGGATGTTCGCGGAAGAACCCGGCAGCACGTTCCCGTTTGGAAAGCCGCTCATCCGCCTTCTGCGGCTCTTGACCTTCCTCCTCCTCGCGACGGATCTTGGCCACGTCTGCCACCTTATTTTCCTCCCAGAAAAGCTTTGGTCTGTTGCTCCGCTACACCCAGGGCGTGCGCCAGGGACAATTTAGCCACATTGTTCGTATACAGGGCTTGAATGAAAGTCTCATTGGCGTTGGCCACCGCCTCCTGCGCCTGGACCACCTCCAGACTTCCAGCGACACCTGCGCCGAAGCGGTCTTGCGCCTCCTTCAGTTGTTCTGCGGCCAAACCGATGGACTGCCGGGCCACCGCAACTTGGTCGTCGGAAGTCTTCACGTCCAGCCAGGACGAACGGACCTCGAGTTCAACGCGGTTGTGCAGGTCTTCCAATTGCATCTTGTTCTGGCGCAGATTGGTTTCCGCCAGAGCGACGTCGGCTTTGACCTTGCCCCCCTGGAAAACAGGAATGTTGATTCCGCCGGACAGCCCATACACCTGCTCCGCGTTGGCCTGCGACGGGCCGTTCACTCCATACTGCCCGTTGATCTGCACCGTTGGCAGACCTTCGCCTTTCGCTGCCTTGACTTCGAGCTCAGCGGAGCGCACGCGAGAGACCGCGGCAAGATACTCGGGGCGCCGCTGGTAGGCTCGTGCCAAGGCTTCCTCCAGGTTAAGGTCCGGCAAAGGCGCGTAAGGAACTTTGTCGGTGAGCTCAAACTGTTGCGACACCGGGAGCCCAATCGCGCGCGCCAGCCGCATCTTCTGTTGCGCAAACTGGTTTCTTGCCGCCAACACCTGCTGCTGCTGCGCCTGCATCTGGACCTGGGCGCGAAGCACGTCAATCGCCGGGCTCACTCCAGCCTTCTTCATGTCCTGAGCCTGCTGGAAGATCGCCTGGGCGGTATTCAACTGCGCTTGCGTCGTATCCACAAGAGCGGCCTCGGCCAGCGCGAGCAGGTATTGATTGCCCACGGCCAGCACCACCAGCTCTCGCGCATCTTGTAGTGAGAGATTCGCGGTCCTCTCGTTCTCCGTCGCCGCCCTGATCTCATTCAAGGCCCGAAAATCCATCACGGTTGCGCTCATGCTGGCCTGAGTTTGGAAAAGACCGAAGGGCCCGACGACCGGCGAACTGAGAGTTACGGGCGTGGGAATGCCGAACGCCGCAAGATTGATCTGGTTCACGCTGTCGCTTACGCCGGCGCTCACATTAGGGAGGAGAGCGCTCAGGTTGCGCCGGTACTGGGCTCGCGCAGCCTGCGTCTGCTGCTGCGAAAGCAAAAGTCCAAGATTGTGCTTGAGGCCGCGGTCAATGGCGTCCAGAATTGTCAGGTGGATGACATCCGGAACCAACTTGTCCACCATGGCACTGCCATTGAAGGCATCGGGAGCCGAAGTTTGCGCCGGCGTGATGGGTTGCGCCTGCTGTACCGAGCTGGGCGAAACGGTCCCTGGGATGGATACCTGAGCCGTAGACGGAACAGATCCAAGCAGCGAAATCACAACGGTCAGGACAGCCTTCGTCCTCATGTTTCTCATCCCGATATCGGCGTTTAGATGCCCCAGCCGCCGGCCGGTGAGCTGCGGCTGCTGATTGAAAATGGTGCATTGCGGCGTCAAGATTCTATCGAAAATCGGCCGGTTGTATCAGTAATTAACTGGACGGTTAATTTGATTAGCACCGGCTCCGGAGGGATGCAATCTTTTTCGAGCAAAGCAAAAGGCGCCGAAAAACTCCCGGCGCCTTCGCTGACAGATGCGTGAACCTTCTACGGAGGACAAGGCAGCGCGGAATGCGGCAGCACGGTCTCGTCCGGGAAGCTGAATGCGCCGTCGATGGCATTCGAAGTCGTTCCCATCTCAAACCACTGCAGCAAAGGAATGTTCTGCGGGTGATAGGTAAACTTGAAACTCCCCTCGTGCACGGTGATTGACGTCGTCGCGTTGGGCAGGACCTCGATGGGATCACCTTGTTCGAGATTACCCTGACACACGTGTGAGTTGGCCGGTTGTCCCGGGAACTGCCAGAGCGGTGTGACGTTGTCGAGGAACGGATCGCCGAACTCTTCGGACGTCTCGTGGGACAGCGCGGTCACGTCCTGGAATCCGCCGCCGAAAATGCCGGGCGAGATCCAGCTCGCATATTGAGTGATCCAGCGGGGCTGCGGTATGGCGCCCGGCTGGAAGAAGAAGGTGTGGAAACCCAGCGTGCAGCACCCACCCGGAACGTTGGGATTGTTCACGTTGAGCGAAAACAGAAAAGTGTTGGGGAACAGCGTCGCGTTCAGGGCGTTGGTGGTGAACAGGCCATTGTTGATGTCGTTCACTACTTCATTGTCAAAGAAGAAGTTGAACAGCAGATTCAGCATCAACACAAACGTGCTGCCGTCAGCAGCCGTTTCGGTGAAATAGGAGCGGGCCTGGATGATGGTGCCGTTGGAGAGTTGGACATTGACGAACCGCGGAACGACGATAGTGACCTTGTTCACCACCTTAGGAATGAGCAGGGTGTGCCAGTCTTTGTCCATGACTTGGAAAAACTGGGCGCGGTGAACGGCGTCGGCGTACTCAATACCGTGGCCGGACCGATAGTTCAGCGGTTCGAAGTTGGGGGATTCCAGGGTGCGTTGTTGGAACGGGTCAAAGGACACAACCTGGAACGTTGTGCCGTCAGCGTTCAGGAGTTGCAGCGAGACTTGATCGATCTTGAAAGGGATCACAGTAGTATCGCCGCGCTGAGGATCGTTCCCGATCATGGTGAAGCGAAACAACTTGAGGCCGGTACTGTTAGGCCCTGCCTGGGCGAAAAATGCGCCATCAAACGTGGCCAGAGTATCCAGTCCCGCAATGGTTGGCGTATTCGGGCGGGTATCATCGGTGTCAAAGTTGTCGTCGTTGCCCGATTGCACACCGGCCTGGGTGTTGACGTTTGCGTTGCCTGGGCCGCCGCTGATTACGGCGCCTGTCACGGCGTCAAATGTCAAGGATGCGCCTGCTGATGGCACGCCGGCCACAGACGTGGTATCGACCGGGACCTTCTGTGCGTAACTGGGTCCGCCGCTGGCTACAGCCGCGGCGGCTTGAGGATCATTAGGTTGCTGGCCAAAACTGCTTGTCGCGAAGCCAAACACAAACACCACGGCCAGAACCCACAATGTAAATCGAGGGGAGGGTCTCATTTTGCATTCTCCTAGAATTCTGAGCAATTCAGAGTACAGGGCCCGGCTAACGATACACGTACTCTGGTTGTCCGGCCAATAAAATCTGGAAAATTCTCGGTCAACAGCTACGAGTACAGAATGTCTCTTTGTGACAGAAATTTGCACATGTAGACGGCGACCAAATCGGCGCGGCAAAAGATGGGTGGAAAAACGTATCTAAACTATCTTTTTCTATATCGTCTTATCGATTTTGGGAGGCATGTATGCAATGTTTTGCATAGGCCGCGCTGCATCTCGGAGAAATCTGAATCCCCAAGTTAATCTCCGTCCTGCGGAATTGAGATGTGCCTGAACCATCTTTCTGGCCGGAAGCAGTATCAGTCCGCAGCAGGGATCCGCGCCGGCAGCCTACGAAAAAATCAGGCGCCGAAGACTCCGGCGCCTGTTTCGAGAGGCATCAGAACGGGCAAGGCGTCGCCGCCGCGGGAAGGGCGGTCGTGTCCGGATAACTGAAAGCGCCGCCGATGGCATTCGACGGGTTCCCTATCTCAAACCACTGCAGCAAGGCCTCTGTCTGCGGATGGTATTGAAATACCTCGTTGTGCTCCCTGGTCACGATGGGAACCGTGGCAATGGGCAGCACCTCCACTGGATCGCCCGTCTCCAGGTTGGCCTGGCATGCCCCGAAAATGCCCGGGAACTGCCACGTCGGCACGATGTTGTTGCCAAACGGATCATTGAGGGCTTCGGAAGTTTCGTGTGAGAGCGCGGTGACGTCCTGGAATCCTCCGCCGAAGGTTCCCGGGGAGATCCAACTGGCAAAGGCGTAGATCCAGCGCTGTTCGGGGTTCGTTGTGGGATCGAAAATGTACTCATGGAAACCGAGAACACAGCAGGACAAATCTCCCTGTTCATCGACAACCGAGAACAGGAAAGTGTTGGGATAGACGTGGTAGTTCATGGCCTTCGTGCTAAAGGCGCCGGAGTTGATGTCGTTCACTGCCTGATTGAAATCAAGAAAGCTGAAGAGCAGGTCCAGCATGAATACCACGGTGCTGCCGTCAGAAGCAGTTGAAGTAAGGTAGCCCGGCACGGTGATGATCGTGCCATCGAAAAACTGCACTTGAATGGTTGCCGGCACCTGGATGGTCGCGCGATTGACGATCTTGGGATTCAACAGCGTGTGCCAGTCCTCCCCCATCGTGTTGAAGAATTCAGCGCGCTGCACGGCATCGCCGTATTGCGTACGACCTACTGAGTAGTTGGCGTCGCGGAAGTTGGGGGAATCCTCGATCAGATCCTCAAACGGACCGAAAGGTACGTTGGCAAAAACGCTTCCGTCCGGATTCAAAAGTTGCAGTGAAACGGTGCTCAGGTTGGCCGGGATGACGGTCGTGCCGCCTAACAGCGGCTGGTTCCCGATCATGATGAAAGGAGAAGTAGTGGTGAATCCGTCACTACTTTGAAAAAAGTCGATGGACGGGGCTGTCGAGTTAAAGGCACCGGTAAAAGTCGGTACAGTATCCAACCCACGGATATTCCCTCCGACACTGCCTCCACCTCCGGGCTTGTGGGCGGCGTTATTGACTGGCCCACCCCCTGAAGAGTTCGCATCATTCACGAAGAGACCCCTGGTGCTAGTTGCGCCCTTGGGCAGCACCAGCCGGATGTTGGAACTCGGCGGCTGTACCGAGTTGATGTTGATCTTGGGCATCCGGACGAATCCCGGGTTGAGCACTTTCAATTTCGGAGGAGGGTTCTGGCCGAAGCTGATTGCGGAAATCGCAGATACAAATACCACAAACACGACAAAGCGGGGGAAAGCTCTCATCTAAATTCTCTCCTAAAGCCGCACAAGCACTTTTCAGAGTGCATTGGCCCGTTCGAACGATACACCTACTCT
>DATDGY010000048.1:0-19369 GCA_036521855.1 Candidatus Angelobacter sp. | reverse complement strand
AAGCGCAGTCGCAAGGTCGAAATCCTGTCGCCGCAGCGAGGCGAGAAACGCTCGCTCATCGATCTGGCCGCGCAAAACGCCAAGCAGTCGTTCGACCAGCGTTTCCGCGTGATGAAGCCCGCGGCCAAGGCCATCCAGGAGGCGCTGCAGGACGCGCTTGGCCTGCCCGAGCTGCCCCGGCGTATCGAATGCTTTGATATTTCCCACATCCAGGGCGCGGAGACCGTGGGCTCCATGGTGGTGTGGGAAGACGGCAAGATGAACAAATCCGAATACCGCAAGTTCATCGTGCGCACCGTCGCCGGCGTGGACGACTTCGCTTCCATGCGCGAGGTGGTCGCGCGCCGCTACCGCCGCCTGCGCGACGAAGCGGCAACCGCGGCCGCGAGCGGCCGCGCTCCAAGCGCGCTTAAAAATTCCGGGGCTTTAGCCTCTGAAAAACAATCTTTAAAGAACTTCCCCAGCCTGGTCCTGGTGGACGGCGGACTGGGCCAGCTTCACGCAGCGGCCCAGGCGCTCGAGCAACTGGAGATCACCAACCAGCCCCTGGCTGCGATTGCCAAGAAAGAAGAGATCATCTATGTGGCCGGCCAGGAGAGTGAGCCGGTGGTGCTTGATCGCCACTCGCCGGTGCTGCACCTGGTGCAGATGATCCGCGACGAGTCGCACCGCTTCGCCGTCACCTTCCATCGCAAGCGCCGCCAGATGCGCGACCGCGCCTCGGAACTGCTCGAGGTACCCGGCGTCGGCGAGCGTACCCGGCAGCGGCTCTTGCAGCACTTCGGGAGCGTCCGTGCTATCCAGGAGGCCGATGCCGCCGCCCTTAACGCCGTTCTTACCAGGAGCCAGACTGAAGCGGTTCTCAAACACTTCCAGAAAACGACTACCGATCAACACCAATCTCCCTAATTGGTTTTGCCCCAATCATGCTGGAGACCGGCGAGCGAGCAATAGAGACGTTTTCGGCGGGTCGGCAGCCGGTCAATGCAACTGTTGCGGAAGCCGTGGAGTGAGCCTTTGTTGGAGCATTTCCAAATCCGATAAAGACCGAGGCAGCGGCGGCGACGGATTCTGGCGCATGGCCACCTCTTCCCCCAGGATTTCCAGACTCTGGCCCTCGTGTTGCAAGAGTGAAGTGAGCCGGGCATCTCCCTTCTTGCTGGCAAAGACCAATTTCGTGGCGGAGGGCACTTCAGCGGTTTGCATAGGCCTGGTCACCAAGGTAGCCACGATGCGTTTCTTCTGCAAATCGCCTAAAGCCAGCAGCCCCGGGCCGAGCACGATGAATTGATAGATTCCGGCGTGGAACGTCCGCTCTCCCACGCTGAACTTGAACGGCACGTCAAAGTTGAAGGCCGTATAAGTGCGTCCATGCGCCTGCGGCTGGTCTTGCGCAGCCGCCCCTACCGGCAGTAATGCCGCCAGCAGGAACATTAGTATTTGCGCCTTCCAAGAGCAACTCATATCTCCCCGATTCCTGGTTCCCGAGATTCGGCCCTGATTTGGCCTGAGAATCCGGTGTCGACTCTTGCCATCGACTTCATTGTTGTCTGGCGATGGAGGTCCACCCGGCGCAGTCACACAACGGTCCGGCGCTTGCCGGATCATGGGCGGAGGTTGAACTTGGCGTTTTAGGTCCTGGCCGGGCGTAACAGTGACCAAGACAAGAGGCTCAACGAGCCGGACCGGCGGATCAAAATAACAGGGAACAAGGCGCAACTTCATGATTACTTCCCCTGCCCGAGGAGGCAGCAAAAGTCGCGCTTGCTCTATTGGACGCAGGAACCCGGAATTGGTCACCCCGGGTTCTTGAAATTTGGGTTGGGATGGCGCGCGGGTGGCTTTCTAAGTCGTTGCCGTACTCGTGCCGGCGGGCGAGGGCGGTTCTGAATAGTCGATCCAGATGTCGGTCCCGCCGCTCTTGCTATCGAGGATGACGCTAACTTTGCCCCAGGGAAAACTACCCTTGGCGCCGAGTTGTGCGTCGAGCTCTTGCTGATATTCTCTCTGCCGCGCGGCTTCGGTCGCTTCCGACCAGTTGGCCCAGGTTTCATCCTTGGGGCCGTAGGCGAAACCGGCCTTGTTCAGCTGTCCATTCAGAAAAATGACGAAAAGACCGAGCTTGCGATCATTGGATATCGGTTCGCGAATGGAGTAGCGCTGCCAGCCGTCATTGGTGCCCAGGTTGTCGCGGTTCATGCGCGCGGTGGCGGCAATGAACTCCGCTTGCGGCATTCGGGGACGCAGTTCCAGCCGAAGGTCCGGAAAACTCACATGGCCCGTAGCGGGATCGATGACGAAAGGCGCGATCACGCAGGCAGTCTAGCAGAGATCGCCCGCATCGCCGCCATCGCTGTCATCGCCGCGATCGGGTGCGGTAAGCGCATAAGATTCCCTGTGGAGCAGCGAGTGAAAGGTACGCACGTCGGCGCGATTCAAGCCATCTGGTGACCCCCGCTCTTACCGTGCTAGAGTGCATGGATATGTTTCGCTTGCGCAACCCTCTGATTTCTTCTTTCCTGTGGCTGGCCCTCGCGGCCGGCTTCGCTCAGACGCCGGCCCAGGCGCCGGGAGATTCCACGTTTCGCATTACGCCGCTGCGTCCGGTCGCGGAACTCGAAAAAGAGGCGCTGGCGGCGCAGCCTCCGCACGAGGCCGGAGACTTTCGTGCGCCCGACCTGGTGGAATTGATCAAGCTCGATCCCGCCATCAAGTTGGATATCCGCTACGCCACTACCAACAATTTCCTAAGCACGCCGATGTACTCGCAGGCACGAGCCTTTCTTCAGCGGCCGGCGGCGGAGGCCCTGGTGCGGGCGCAGGGGGCGCTCCGGGAGCAGGGCTACGGGTTGCTGATCCACGATGCTTACCGTCCCTGGTATGTCACCAAAATGTTCTGGGAGGCCACGCCTGAGGACAAGAGGATCTTTGTGGCCGATCCCACAGAGGGTTCCAAACACAATCGCGGCTGCGCCGTGGACCTGACCTTGTATGACCTGAAGACCGGCGTCGCGGTGAAGATGCCCAGCGGTTACGATGAGATGAGCGAGCGCGCTTACGCCGACTATACCGGCGGCACGGCAGAAGAACGCCAGCGGCGCGGTGTCCTGCGCGGGGCTATGGAGAAGGAAGGATTCACGGTGTATCCCCAAGAGTGGTGGCACTTCGACTACAAGGACTGGAAGGAATACCCGATCTTGAACATCCGGTTTGAGGAGATCGGGAAGCGGAACTGAGTCAGAATTTGACCCGGGCCTCCGCCCCCTGCCATGATGTAACCATGCCCGATCGCAACCTCCAGATCGCACGCTTCATCGGCGAGATCCCGAGCGTGGCTTATTGCGACGTTTGCCGGCTGACCTTCCGCACGCGGCAGGAATTTCTTCTCGACCTCGAACAGGCCAAGCAGCAACTCCAGTTCGATTTTGATAAGCATGAGTGCAAACCGCAGCCGCAAGCGGTTGACGACGCGCTCGAGCACATCAAGTAAAAACGCAGGCCTCGACGACGAGTACTGCCTGGTCAGTGCGCAGCCTGGGGGTCAATGCCGTTCATGCGCATGTACTCGATCATCTGCCCATAGATGTCCCAAGGATGGGAGATGGCTGAAGCCACCACCGCCAGACGCGACACGCGGCCTCCGCCGGGATAGTCCACCAGTTCCATCAGATTCCTGTCGTTCACGGTAGCCACCGCCTTGTGCAGATAGGTGAACGAGTCCTGAAGAAATGTCAAAACTTGCGCCTTGGTCTGAATGGAGTCGGGACCATTTTCATGCGCGCCGGAGTCTACCGGCGACTTCTCACCCAGCAGCGCCGCCCCATTCAGATAGTTGTCCACGGCGATGTGCTTGGCAAGCTGGGCAAAACTGCGCACACCCGTGAATTCGCCGTTCCTAGGAACAAAGTCGTAGCGATCTGCCGGCATGGCATTGGCCAGAGCCAGGCACGCCCGCTCTGGGCCTGCGACCGAGCGGTCGAATTGCTGGGTCACGGTCTTGGGCGCGGACGCCGACTGGGCAAATGCGGTTGAGACCCAGGCCGTCATCAACACGAGGCCTAGGGAAGCTGCGATTCTGCTGTCGCCGATCATTGTTGGGGGGAGACCCTTCCTTAAGTTTTCTTTCATAGAACGTATGGCGGAAAGGATCTTGCAAACGGCGGCGTTCCTGGGGCGAAAGAAAATTGAGAGGGAACGCCGATCGAACTACGTTGTAGAATACACGGCGAGATTGCAAAGGCATGGGTTGGAGTTTTGTTTTCACACATACACCGATCTGGTGCCTTGCCTCCGTAGCCGTTCAATGGGTATCCCTGTCCGAAAGCTCCGTTAAGTGAGGGACGCAAGTCATGGGCTATTCAGTGTCCTGCCAGGCCCCTACGAGAGTCGCAGTCGGATCACTATTGCTTGTCCTGGCCAGCTCACCCGTTTTGTTCCCGCGGAGCACCGCTACCAAGTGGCAAGGAACCGGCGGAGCCCCCCGCAGTCGCAGCCTTCCGCAACGCCCACGCCGTCAGCAGGCGGTTACCGGGCAGAGCCTGGCCAACCAGTTGCGCGCGGCGTTCGATAACCCAGCCAGCACCTCCACGTCCAATGCGCCACCTACGACAAAAGCTCCAGCAACCACCCCAACCACTGTTACCCCAGCGCCGGTTGCTCCAGCTCCTGTCACCCCGACGCCCGCCGTTCCAACGCCTGCAGCGCCTGCGTCAACAGCCTCAGGCGCCCTGGGTTCTGGGTCGGCGCCCAGTTCGGCGGACCAAAACCAACCTGGGCCTCAACCGGATGCCCCTGGCGGCTGCGAGAAGAAATCCTGAAAGGAGGAGGATCCATGAAGGACTGGAAGGCGCTTACCATCGGGGTTTACGAGACGGTCGGTCCCATACGCACACACCTGCTGCAGCTGGAGCAGTCAGCGCCTATCGCCGTTTCTGAGAAGAGCGTCATCCATGAGTTGTTTCAAGACCTCCAACAAAAGCAGGTTGCGCTCGAACGAGCCAGAGCTATGTACGAGGGTGGTCACATCCGCATCTACGTGACGCGGCCGGAGGAATCAGCTTTTCAGACACTCCAGCAAGACCTTGCCCGGCACACCGACTACAGCCTGGTCCAGCAGCGCGTCCTATCCGTGGCGGACGTTGTCAAGTATCGCGACTATCTGCAAAATTTTCTGTCCGTCGGTCCTCATGGCTCTGGGAGAGGTGAGCCGAGCGAATCTGATTTTAGAGGTCCAGACTCGCATGGACCTAGTGGCGGCGAGCCGAGCGGAGGCTGATGTTGAGGTCACCCATTGGCTGGAGGAGATACAAGTTCGCCAGTGTCAGAGGAGTGGGAGGCTAACGTGGCGGGAGGAAAGAAGAGCAAGAAGAAGGCTGGGAAGAAGAAACGCGCAAGCAAGAGACCTGTCGCTGGCAGGAAGAGATACGTGGGAAGCGGCAGAGAGTCTGGCTCCCGGACGCTTTGGCGCGATTTTGGCGGTAGCGGCGCGGGTCCGCATGGATCCGGCGAGGGCGAGCCCGGACCAGGAAAAGGCGAGCCTTAATGCATACGCCACAACAAGTCCATGGTACCGCTTGTGCGCCGTGCGGCGAGGAGATCGACCATGCCGAGGAAGAAGAGCAAACAAAAGCAGAAAAAGAAGGCTGGCAAAGCCCGGCAACCAGGCTACCCGAAGCGACGGCAAGCGCGACCGCGGCGCAGGAAGCCGCGCCGCCCGGCGAGGGCAGGCGATGTTCTTGGGGGCGAACGGAGGATGGAGCCCGTCCAGCCGAACCGGATTGACGAAGAAGTCGATGAGGAATTTGGTGAGGAAGAGGAGTTCGAAGAGTGTGAAGGTCCAGACACGCATGGCCCTAGTGGCGGCGAGCCGTAAGCCTGGCTGGGAAGAGGCCACATGTGAAAAATCATTTCCAGGAGCTTGAAAAATGGCAGATACCAGTTCGTTGATAGGGAGTCTCTCAACATTCGCCGCATTGATGGCAGGAATCAGCATCGCGGTGGAACGTGTCGTCGAGATTATCAAGGGCGCGGTTCCACCACTATCGAATACCTGGCCCAAATATGACAACGTCAGGGCCGGCATTCTCCAACTGATGGCGGCCGCAACCGGAGCCATTATCGCTTCGCAAATGCCCGATCAGATCAAAAATTCCATGCCTTCCGGCCTGGGCGGGCAGCTCAGCTGGCAGGTGTACGTTGTACTCGGACTGATGGTCAGCGGCGGATCCGGCGCCTGGAACCATGTCCTGGATATTCTGGCGGCCGTCAAGACCAAGCAGGCAGCCCTGGCCAGTCAAAGCTCGATGGGTTTTGCCCCGACCGCTTCAGCGGCAGCGCCCATGGCGGCGGCGGCTGCCGCAGCCGCCGGTCCAGCCCCGCAGGGTGCAGGGCGTGGCCAGCCGTAAACCCGCTGGACACGGCCAACGTGAAGCCAGGCTGAGAACTGATGAGGAGAGATCATGAGCCAACTAGGGTTTGAGGCGGCCGGTGGGATGGTCGAAAAATTTCTACCGGGCGTCTCCTTCCCCGTACTGATGAACGCCGTGATTCCCGGTTTCGTGGCGGCGGCCGCGGTCCTGCCCCTCACGGCCCTGCGCTCCGCGAGCTTTTTGTCCCTGGAGACGGACAAAACCTGGCCCCAACTAATCGTCGCTGCGGTGATCGTGGTGAGCCTGGGGGGTTTGATTTCTTCACTCAACTCGGAGTTTTACAAGGTTTACGAGGGGCGCATCTTCTGGCCAAGGCGTCTTTATGAGCGCAGCGTGGCCTGGCAGCAACAACGAGTCGAACGTCTTTACCGGGAGGTGGAGGCCCAAAAGGACGTCAATCAGCAACGCTATGACGAAGCCTGGTATCGCCTGCGCGTGTATCCCTTCAATCGCGAAACAGGGCGCCGGTACGCTGCTCGTCCCACTCTCTTGGGCAACATTTTGTCGGGCTACGAGGATTACCCCGACCACTGTTACGGAATGGACTCGGTCTTTTACTGGCCTCGCCTGTGGCTCCTGGTGGACAAAGACAGTAAGCAGGAGATCGGGAAATCCTGGGCGGTGGCAGACGGCCTATTGAGTCTTTCCACGGTCTGCCTTATGGCCGGCCTCGCCTGGGCCGGGGCAGCAAGCGGAGCTGCGTTCGATCTTTGGTCGGCCGAGCGCCTTCCCGTGGCCCAAGAGTTCACGAAAACATGGCTGGCAGCAGGCGTCTGGCTGCTGGCTGCGTACGGATTCTACCGGCTATCTCTGCCCTTCCATCGGCAGAACGGCGAAATCTTCAAGTCGTTGTTTGATCTCTACCGGGACAAACTGCGTAAGATCACCTCCCTGGCTCCGCATGAGGCTGAGTTGTGGGACGCGGCCTGGGCCTATTTGCAGTATCTAAAAATTCGCTGCCCGAAGTGCGGCAAGGGCTACTTCTCGATATTCAGTCCTACATGCCCCAACCCGGACTGTAAAGCAGACCTTTCCCAGGCCTTGCAGCAGGTACGGCAGACTGGGCAGCTAGTAAGTCTTGCCAACGACAACGCACCGAAGAAAGAGGATGTTTCGCAAGGTGCTCCGGCGGCTGCTCCAAGCCCTGGGCGATGACCCCGCATCAAACTGATACTCGATTCGCGCTACGGACTCACGATCAGAAACAACAGAAGAATTGTCGTTGTTCCAATTGCAGCGGCCTAGGGTTTGGATTGAGGCAGCATTCCCCCTTCGTTGGCGCGTCCCTAGAACCCCCGTTTGATCAACTCCGAGATGCTCATTCGACCTGCCGGACTGCCCGCCGCCATCTTCTCCGCGTACTTGGCCAGAACGTCGACCTCGATGTTCAGAGGAGCCCCGGCGTGCAGAGCATGCAGGTTGGTGGCTTGGTAGGTGTGAGGGATGATCGCGATCTCGACCCGGTCGCCGTTGATCGAAGCCACGGTCAGACTGATGCCTTCGACGGTGATCGATCCCTGCGGAACTACATACCTGCTGAGCGACGCCGGGATCTCCATCTCCAGCCGCCAGTCCTCTCCGCCGGTGATCTTGTCGAGGCGCAGGAGATGGCCGATGCCGTCCACGTGGCCCTGCACCACGTGTCCGCCCAGGCGGTCCTGCGCCCGCGCCGGCAGCTCCAGGTTGACCAGCGAGCCCGTTTGCAGCCGCCCGAGAGATGTGCGTTCGAGAGTCTCCCGCGCCAGGTCAGCGGAAAACTGCCCGCCGCCGATTTCCACCGCGGTCAGGCAGACGCCGCTCACGGCCACGCTGTCGCCGGTCTTAAGCTCGGAGAGAATGCCGCCGCCGGAGACGGCAATGCGCGTGAACGCGGCGCCGCTCCCGCCCGGCAAGCGGCGAACATCGGAGATCGTTCCTACTTCGGCAATCAGTCCGGTAAACATCAGGCGTGTTCCGTTGTCTTCTCCGCGGGCGCGGCCACGGTGGAAGCATAAGGATCGCGCAAGTAACCCTCCACGGCAAAATCTTCGCCAAAGCGGTGGAGCGTGATGTTCTTCACCAGGGCAGCCTCGCTGATCTTCCGGAACCCGGCCCCGGCGGCAAAAGGTACGGCGCCGGTTCCCGCCAGAATCTTGGGCGCGTAGTACAAGAACACCTTATCGACTATGCCGGCGGCGAGCGCGGCCCAGTTGACCAGGGCGCCGCCTTCGATCAGCAGGCCGGTGATTTCCATGTGGCCCAACCGGGCGGCAATCTGCCTCAGGTCGGGCCGTCCGTTGCCGGAGCCCAGAGGGGCCTGCTCGACCCGGATGCCGCGGTCTTCGAGCGCCCGCTTCTTCTTTTCTTCGGCGAAAGAGCAGAACACCACAACGTCTTGGCCGGCGGTCTTCACCAGGCGCGATTCCAGAGGAAGACGAAGCCGGGAATCCAGGACCACGCGCAGCAGAGGTCGACGCCGGGGAAGACCGCTCCGGTCAGTGAGGAGAGGATCGTCGGCAATCACCGTGCCCACGCCCACCATGATGGCGTCTGCTTCATGGCGCAGCTCCTGCACGTGAGAGCGGGCTTCCACGCTGGTGATCCAGCCGCCGCTGGCGCCGGCCGCACCCAGGGCCGAGGGACTCAATGACTCCCCAGGGGGCGGTGCGATCTTGCCGTCCAGCGTCATGCCGGATTTCAGCGTTACCAGCGGCCGGCCGGTAAGAATGTAGCGGGCAAAGCTCTCATTCAACTTTCGCGCTTCGGCTTCCAGAAGGCCGGTTTCCGCTTGGATGCCTGCCCCACGAAGCTTCTCGAACCCATTGCCGGCAACCAGGGGGTTGGGATCAGACATGGCGGCCACCACGCGACGGATGCCCGCCGCAACTACCAAGTCGGCGCACGGCGCGGTGCGCCCATGATGCGAACACGGCTCCAAGTTGACATACAGAGTTCCACCGCGCGCGCGCACGCCTGCTTGCTCCAGGGCCAGGGCCTCGGCATGCTTTTCGCCGGCATAGGTGTGGAAGGCCGATCCAGCCACCTCGCCTTGCGCGCTCAGCACGACTGCGCCGACGCGCGGATTGGGAGTAGCCTGCCCGGTTCCCTGGCGGGCCAGCTCCAGCGCCTGGCGCATGTACTGTTCGTCTTGGGTAGTGAAGCTCATGCCGCCGCGAACAGCGATTCCACGAAGTTCGCCGCGCTGAACGGGAGCAAGTCGCCCGCCTCCTCGCCCACACCGACGTAGCGCACGGGCAACCCCAGTTCGCGCGAGATGGCCACTACAACGCCGCCTTTCGCGGTGCCGTCGAGCTTGGCGAGCACAATGCCGGTGACGCCGGCTGACTCGGTGAACTGCCGCGCCTGCTGCAATCCGTTCTGTCCGGTGGTGGCGTCCATCACCAGCAGCACCTCGTGGGGCGCATTGGGAATGATGCGGCGCGCGGTGCGCTTCATCTTTTCGAGCTCGGCCATCAGGCTGGTCTTGGTGTGCAGGCGGCCGGCGGTATCAACGATCACGCTGTCGGTGCCGCGGGCCTTGGCGGCGTTCAGCGCGTCAAAAAGTACGGCCGAGGGATCGCCGCCGGGCTTGGTCTTGATGACCTCCACGCCGGTGCGCGAGCCCCAGATCTCGAGCTGCTCGATGGCGGCGGCGCGAAAAGTGTCCGCGGCACACAGCAGCACGGTCTTGCCTTCGCCGCGCAGCGCGTGGGCCAGCTTGCCAATGGTGGTGGTCTTGCCGCTGCCGTTCACGCCCACAATCATTACTACTTCCGGTTCGCCGCGCATCGGCGTGGCCGCCAGCGAAGGCGTGGCGTTCAGGATGTCGAGGATCTGATCTTTGATCAGGCGTTTGAGTTCGGCCGTGTCTTTGATCTGTTTGCGGTCGGCCTTCTCCCGCAGCTTGGACAGGATGTCCTGGGTGGTCACCGTGCCCAGATCGGCGCCGATCAGGATGGCTTCCAGGTCGTCTAGCGTGTCGCGGTCAATCTCCTTGGTGAACGCCATCACTTCATCAATGCGCTCGCCCAGATTCTCGCGCGTGCGCGTAACCGCTTCCTTCATCTTTTCCAGGAAGGTCGGTTCCGGAGGTCCGAAAAGAGTTTGAATCATTGCCTTGTCAGCGGGGCACAATGGCGCCGGTCAGACTACGATTATATCGGGACTGCCGGAACCACGCGCTCAGAGCGGCTTGGCGGAACTGGTGACGGCCGTAGCCGCAGCGGCTTGTTCCCCGGTGACCGTTGCCGCACGATGGATGCGCAGCTTGCCGCCTTCAAAGACCCTGGTCATGGCTTTGACCACAGTAGGATCGAACTTGGTGGTGGCGAGCGAATTGATGATGCGAATCACGTATTCCGGATCCATGGCCGCCTGGTAGGGACGGTTGGTGGTCATGGCGTCAAACGTATCGGCCACCATCACAATCCGCGGCATCAGCGGAATCTGGTCGCCCTTCAGGCCGAAGGGATAGCCGCGTCCGTCCAGCGACTCGTGGTGCAGCTCGATGCCGGGCAGCATGTCGCGCAGCATCTCCACCGGGCGCAGGATGGCGGCGCCCTTGGTGGTGTGGGTCTTCATGATCTCAAATTCTTCCGGGGTGAGCGCTCCCGGCTTCTTCAAAATGCGATCTTCAATGCCGATCTTGCCCACGTCGTGAAGCTGCGCGGAAATACGGATTTTTTCGATCTCTTCCTGCCGCAGCCCCAACTCGGTGGCGATCAGCATGGAGTAGCGGGTGACGCGGTCGGAGTGGCCGCGCGTGTAAGGGTCCTTCTCGTCAACCGCGCCGGCCAGCATCTGGATGGAGCTGAGAAAGAGCGCGCGATTCTCTTCGGCGGCTTTCTTCAAGTCGGCGACGAAGCGCTCCAGGTCGTTGGTCATGGTGTTGAAGGTATCGGCCAGCTCGCCCAATTCGGTCCGGCTGTGCAACTCCACGCGCTTGGAAAAATCTCCGCCGGCAATCGAGCGGCTGGATTCGGTCAGCACGTGCAGGGGTGTGGTCAGGCGGCGGGCGGCCCAGATGCTGATGAAGATGCTGAAGGCGATGGCGATCAGGGCGAAGCGAAGGGCGTCGCGCTGCAGCTCCATCACGTCAATGTAGGCCCCTTCCTGGGTCTTCTGCGTCATCACCGCCCAGTCGAGTCCCGGGACCGAATAGTAGGTGCCCAGCATCGCCACCCGGTTCTTGCCTTGCAGCAGGGAATACTCCTTGGTCACGGAGACCTGCGTGTTGCCGCTCTGCTCCACAAAATTTTTGACCAGTTCGTTGGAATTCATGTCCTGCCCGGTGGCATATTGGGAGTTGGCGGATGCCACCAGCCTTCCCGACTGGTCCACGACAAAGGTATCCAGGCCCTGGCGGACGAAAGCGTCCCTGAGTTTCTTCACAATGTAGTTTAGGTCAACGATAAACTCGAGGGAGCCGAGGTATTCCCGATTCTGGCCGGTTACGGGCGTGCTAACCACCATCACTGTGCGAACCTGTTTGCCTGTGCCCACGGCGAGCGCATCGCCGTTGTAGTCGCGCATGCCTCGCGTGGCGGAGACGCCGCGCTCCAGCTCCTTTTTCAGGAATTCATCCGGCTCCATCGTGCCCACGTAGATGCCCCGGTTCTCGGCATTGACCAACATGGCATAGGGAACAATGGAATCCGGGTTGCCGATGTAATTCTGCAGTAATTCTTTGATCTCGGGCGATTCCACGCGCTTGCCGCTCAAGTTGCCGGCGCTGGTCACCTCGATCGAGTAGGACAGGCTGGCCAGCGCGGTGCGGATCTCCTTGGCACGCTGGGCCACGTCCTCGGCCAGGTTCGTGGTTACCATGTTCTGGGTGAGCTTTTCGTTCCGCTCCAAGGTGTCGCGGTTCAACCCCACGACCTTCGTGGCGTAGAAATAAAGCGGAACCACGCCCACGGCGATGAGCACGACGAGGATGAGATAAAGGATCGGAATCCGCGACGGAAGTGGCAGTTTCATACGATCAAGGGCAATTCTGCAATTGTATTCGGAATTCTTTGTAAATCTAGCCCAAAATAGGCCTTCTTGGGGCGGTTACTGAAGTATCAGCACGGGTTAGCTTCACGGTTCTTGCGGTCTGGGATCCGCTCCGGACTTGAGCCGGTTACCCCAGGTGTGGTTACCTTTCAAGACTTGCCCATCTGGACCCTACGAGTTTCGATCCATGTAGAATAGGCACCTCCCAATTTCTACTCATCGCTGGCTGAAGCAGAGGCAGTTCCATGGATGAACTTGAAACTCCCCGGCGCCTCCGATTGGACTCCTGGAAGGAGATTGCGGCCTACCTGCGCAAAGACATACGCACGGTCCAGCTTTGGGAGAAGAAAGAGGGGCTGCCTGTGCACCGGCATGCCCACACAGCGCGCGCTACCGTCTACGCCTATCCCGGTGAACTGGACGCCTGGTTAGCGGAGCGGCAACAAAAAAGCCCGGCCAGCTCGGATGCAGAGACTGCCCTCAACGAACCCGCCGAAGTGAAGCGACGGCGCAATCCGCTTTATGTCGTGCTGCCTATTGGCCTGCTCGTTGCCTTGCTGGTGGGAGCGGCTGTGCTCTATCGCCACCGAATGAGCGAGGCACCCTTTCCTGCGCCAAAACCACCAGCCAACACGATTGCGGTACTGCCCTTCGAGGATCTGTCTCCCCAGCGGCACGATGATCATCTGGCCGACGGTTTGACCGACGACATCGTTGTCGCCCTGGGCCGAACCGGGCAGCTGCCCGTTATTTCCCGGCGGTCATCGGCGCGGTTCAAGGCGAGCCAGGAACCCCTGCCGCAGATCGCCGACAGCCTCCATGCGAACTTTATCCTTGAGGGTACGTTTGTCCGGGCAGGGCGCCGCGTGCGGATTACCGCCGACCTGGTGGACGCAAGCAGCGACCGCCATCTCTGGACGCAGAGTTACGAACGAAATCTGGCCGACGTTCTCTCCATGCAAGACGAGGTGGCTGCGAGCATCGCCTCCTCAGTGACGGAAAGAATGACCGGCAGGCCGCCCGGTATTCAGGCAACCTCCCGCCCCGTCAACCCGGAGGCGCGCACCGCGTACCTGACAGGCCGCTTCTTCTGGAACAAGCGCGACGAGCCGGGCCTTAAGAAGGCAATTGAGTACTTCAATCAAGCCTCTGCCAAGGATCCCCAGTCCGCGCCCGCCTATTCGGGCCTTGCTGACTGCTACACCCTGCTGAGCGTGTGGGGTTCGCTTTCCTCGCGCGAGTCGTTTCCCAAGGCTAAGGCGGCGGCGCTCAAGGCGCTTGAGCTGGATCCCGCGTCGGCGGAAGCTTACACGTCTCTGGCCGTGGTGACCGCCCGCTGGGACTGGAACTTCAGCGCCGCCGAGCAATATTTCAAGAAAGCCATCCAGATCAATCCCAACTATGCCGTCGCACACCAGTGGTACGGAGAGTTTCTCGGGGACTTGGGACGCGCCGATCAGAGTATTGCGGAATCAGAGAAAGCAGTCCAGCTCGATCCGCTCTCGCCCATGGCCGGCTGCGATCTGTCCGTGACTTACATCCACGCCCGGCAGCCGGAGAACGCTGTCAAGGCATTGCAACGAGTTCTTTCCTTTGCCCCTGATTTCCAGCCTGCGCACTTGTATCTGGCTGCTGCGTACCAAGGCACGGGCCAAATTGACAAAGCAGAGGAAGAAGCCAGACGGCACGCCCAGTTGACAGGCGACAACACGTTTCTGGTCATGTTGAGGATCGGCCGTGATGCTGCGGAAGGAAGGACGCAGCAGGCAAAGCAGGCGGTGGAAGAGCTTCTCCAACGGAGCCGGGAAAGCCAATTTGGAGCCTATAACGCGGCCGGTCTCTATTTCACGATCGGCGACAAGGAGGCCGGCTACCGCGAGCTGGAAAGAGCCTATCGCGAGCATTCCTGGTTTCTGGTCAATCTCCCAGTGGATCAAGATTTCGATTCCGTGCGCCAAGAGCCGCGCTTCCGGGACCTCATGCGTCGCGTGGGGCTGCCGGGAAACTGAGACGATCAGGCCTGCCCTCCTTCGATGGTTCTGTGTCCCCATTCGTGTCACGTGTTCGAGAGGGTGGTGGCGAATCGTGTCCAGAAATACGCGATGGCGGTTTGGCAGTCCCGTCGCTAGAGGTTCGAAGACTTCGCCGCCGGCGCCGCAAACAATTCTTTCAGAGACCTCTGGTACTCTTCGCTGATGGACTTATCGTTTGGATTCAAGTTTCGTGCCCGCTCATATTCATCGAACGCAGCGCGCTTCTTTCCCCGGGCCTCGAGCGCCTTGGCGAGCTGGTAATGCGCCCAGGCAAGACCCGGCTCAAGCCGCACCGCCTCTTGCGACTCGGCGAGCGCGCCGTCAAGGTCGCCTTTACACCTGAGCGCGTCGCTGAGATGGGCATGCCATTCTGCATCTTCCGGTCTCAAGCGAATCGCCTCACGAAAGTCGGCGATCGCCTTGTCGCAGTTTTCCAGGACCAAATATGCGAGGCCGGAGAAATCACGATTGCTGGCTTCGCGTTCGTTCATGGCGTCGCGGAGTCTGGCTTTGGCTTGAGCGTCATCGGGCTGCAAACGGACCGCCTCCCGGAATTCGACAATCGCAGCGTCGACATCACGCTTGAAGAGTGCGTTACCGAGCTCGACATGGGCATCTACGTCATCCGGCTTCAAGCGGACCGCCTCGCGCAATTCGATTGTCGCGCCCTCCGCGTCGCCCTTGGCTTGGAGCGCCCTGCCGAGGTCGTAGTGCCCGTAGAAATAGTCTGGCTTCAGGCGGGTTGCCAGACGGTACTCAGCGATTGCTCCCTCCGCATCACCCTTGAGTTTGAGCATGACTCCGAGCCCGTTGTGAGCTTCAGCATAGTTCGGCTTCAGCCGAATCGCGGCTCGAAACTCTACAATCGCCCCGTCCAAGTTGCCCTTGTTCGGAGAGCGCAACACCCAGGCTGTTGTGGGCTTCGGCGTAGCTCGGGCTTAAGCGTATTGCCGCGCGGTATGCGGCAATCGCGCCGTCTTTGTCGCCCTTATGGAAGAGGGCCAAGCCGCGGTCAAGATATGCCTTGGCCGGGTCGGACCGGGTTTCCGCATTGGGGGACTGCTTAGCTGCCTGATCTCCAATTACGTTCTGCTGCTCAGCGGCACAAGCTGCGGCCAACACCAGCATAACCATCACAACCAGATTGTCCATCGATTGCTCCTTCCTCCGCCGCGCGAATTCAATTCACGTGCTTGTGACCGCGCACCGAAGCCGCAGAGAACGCGCGCCATCGGTGCGCGGACGAGCCCCACGTTGCTCTATTGCTTGAAGAAGCTTCCGTTGAAGAATGACGAGAATCCTCCGTGGTTGGCGATTGGAGCGCTCAGGTACATCACTCCGAATTCCACCCCATCCTTTCTCTCAGCATTCCCGGGAAGAAGGTTGAACGTTGCTGACAGCCCTGGCGTTATACAAGTTCCGACAGGGTTTATGGTCATCGTGCTTGTTCCGCCGGTGATCGAATAGGTCCCGGTCAAGGTGAAGTTGCACGACCTGTCGAACACTGTGTAGTTCGCGCCGTCAGTTGTGTGGAGACTTTGGCTGAATACGAATCCGGATCCAGAGGTGATGTTGCCCGCGCCATCAGACACAAACTGACCCGCAATGGACATAGGTTCCACGATCGGGAGCGTGAGAGTCGGTCCCGGGCTTACGAAGTTTAAGATATAGCCGGTACCGCTAGTGTTTGCCGACTCTGGTGGGTCTGTTGTGATGCACCCAAGGGAACCCGGGGTGCAAAGAGTAACAGGGTTTCCTTGATTCAGGGTCCCCGGCACAAAAAACTGAATGGGTTCGCCGCCCGATCCCACAAGGCTAAAAGCGTAGGACCCGACGATGTCGGCGTTGGAGAGAGTTCCTTGACCATGAACGGGTCTCAAGAACTCTCCGGTAACCCAGACAACCCCGACCAAACAGACCATGAGAACTAAACTCAAAATCATCAGCCTTTTCATGTTTCTCTCCTTAATGTGTGCTCGAAGTGAAAACTGCCCCGCAAAAACCTGTCTTCCGCCGAGCTCGCTACCTCAGACCGTACTGGAAATTGATCGCTGTGCCATCGTTCAGGCCGATGGCGTAAACATAGGTGTTGCCCGCTCCAAGGTTGCCGGTGTCAATGTTGAAGATCCATTGCTGACTGACCGGATCCCAGCGGAAGGCTGTGTCCGGGTTGTTGGTATCCACCGGATCCACGACGCTTGACGCGCTTGTGCCGTTGGTGATCCCGACCAGGAGGAAGCTGGACACGACTCCCGGCGTGCCGATCGAAACACCGTTGGCATCACACACGCGGAATAAAGCAGGGACGGTTCGGCCCTGTTTCAACACGCTCATGCCGGCCGGGTCGATGGGCGGCAGAATCTGGTGCCCCGCTGCTCCATCACAACTGCTTCCCGCCGCAGCGTATTGCACACTCTGCGCAAGGTTTACGGAAGCGCTCGCAGCGAAATTCGCGTCACCGCTGTATGCAGCGGTAACGTTGTGCGGGCCCACCGCCAGGGCAGGAGCGGTGAGCGCGGCAGTTCCGGATGTATTGAGCGGCGCGCTGCCAAGAACCGCCGTCCCGTCTTTAAACGTTATGCTGCCGGTCGGTGCGCCTGTGTTGGGCGGCGCAACTCCGACCGTCGCCGTGAAAACCAACGACTGATTCAGCACTGAGGGGTTCACGGAGGAGCTGATGGTCGTGACCGTTGGGACCTGACCAACCATTTGCACCAGCGCCGAACTGGAAGGGCTGAAATTCCCGTCACCGGCGTATGCCGCGGTGATGGAATGCGATCCCACTGCGGGCGCGGCCAGCGCGACGGAGGCCTGCCCGTTCACCAGGGTCACCGTGCCCAGGTTCGTCGTGCCGTCCTGGAATGAGACTACGCCCGTTGGCGTTCCCGCTCCCGGCGGCGTGGCGGTCACGGCGGCCGTGATGGCCACCGGCTGCCCAAAAACAGAAGGATTCGCCGACGATACGAGAGCGAGCGCGCTCGCATCCTTGTTCACTGTTTGCAAGAGCGGCGTGGAAGCGCCTGCGTTGAAGTTGCCGTCACCGCCATAGCCAGCGGTGATCGAATGAGAACCTGCCGGCAAGGGAGCCGTGAACGAAGCTTGCCCGTTCACCAGGTTCGCAGTCCCCAACGGCGCGCCTCCATCAAGGAAACTAAATGTTCCCGTGGGCGTGCCCGCGCCAGGCGCCGAGGCCGCGACAACGGCCGTAAAGCTGACTGGCTGGCCGGACACGCTGGAATTCGCCGATGAAGCGAGTGTCACCGACACTCCATCTTTGTTCACGGTTTGAACCGGCGACAATGATGCGCTACTCGGGGCGAAGTTGCTGTCTCCACCGTATGTCGCGATGAAGAGATGCGTGCCCACGGCGAGCGAGGCAACCGTAAGAACGGCGTTGCCCGAGGGGTCGACTGGTGCGGTGCCGATCGTGGTTGGGCCTTCAACGAAGGTAACTGTACCGGTGGGAGTAGCGGTTGAGACCGTGGAGATCAATGCTCTCAAGGTGACTGCCTGGCCGAAGACCGATGGATTCGGGGTCGAAACCAGCGAAGCGGATGTCGGTGCAACCGTCACAGTCAATAGCGCGGCATTCGAAGTCACGCTGCCGGATGGATTGGTGAAGACCGCTCGGTAGAAGTTCCCGCTCTGGGTCAGGCTGGCGATGAAGGCCAAACCTGTTGACGTGGCGCCGGCAATGTTGCTGAAGGTTACGCCTCCATCCGTGCTTAACTGCCATTGCACAGTTGGCGCAGGGGTTCCGCTGGCCGCTGCGGCAAACGACGCGAGCTCGCCTACGGGCACCGTGAGATTGGTGGGAGAAGTAGTTACGGTCAGCACCGGACAAGAAGAGGTGGACGCGGAGCTGCTGACCGCTGCCGCACTGGCTCCGTTGAAATCCTGCGGGAGGTCCATCACCGTGATGGCCGTGGTCGCTGTGCATCCCTGGCTATCGAGGACGGTGAGCGTGAAGCTGTCGGTCACAGCTGCGCCCAGCGCATGGACCCCTGTCTCGTTAACCTGATAGCTCCATGTGACCACGCCGCCTGTGCCTGTCCCCGTTGTGTCTTGAGTCATGGTCGCCGTCAGCGTACCGAGATCACCCACCTGCGGCATCACCGTCACGCTATGGGTATCGGTCAAATCAGAATCGGAGAACGACACTTGCCCGGCTGTCGCCAGCGTGGTCGCCGAGAGATTGTCCACCACGAAACCTGACGTGCTGAAAATCTGGCGCTCAAAGATCTCCGTGGCGCCTCCGCTCGCCACTCCGAAGTTAGTGGCGGACGAGTCGAAGGCCACCGCTGTGTGTCCGGCCGAGAAATTTGGATCGCTGCTGAACCCGTTTCCCTGGTCGCCGTTCGAGTTTGTGGCCAGCAGGGTCACTACACCGGTGAGCAGATCTTTAACGAAGACCTGGGTATTGGTGGTACCGCCGGGAATCAGATTGGTGGCCAGGGATTCGAAGCCGATCTTGGTGCCGTCAGGAGCGAAGACAGGCGGAAGGCTCCCATTGTTGCCCTCGTTGCCGTTGGCATCGCTCGAGGCAAGGCTGATCGCGCCGGTCGCTGGCTCCTTGACATAGATGTCGAGAGTGCCGCTGGTCACGCCCGGCACCAGGTTGGTTGAAACCGAATCGAATGTGACTTTCGAGCCGTCGGGAGAAAACATGGGATAAAGACTGAAACCATTGCCGGGCAGGCCGTTGGCATCGCTCGAGACCAGGGTGACGGCGGCGCTCTGCAAATTCTTAATGTAGATTTGCTGCCCAGGAGTCGCGCTGCCGGCCAGCAGGTTGCTGGCCGCCGACGAAAAGGCGACCTCGGTTCCATCCGGAGAGAAGATCGGCCAGATGCTCTCCCCGTTACCCTCAACGCCGTTGGCATCGGCCGAAACCAGGGTGACAGCCTGAGTGATTAAGTCCTTGACGAAGAC
>DATDGY010000047.1:0-44335 GCA_036521855.1 Candidatus Angelobacter sp. | reverse complement strand
AAAAATGAACCAGAGTGGTAACTCGCGCATTTCGTCGAACGACGGTTCAACAAGTTACGCGGCGAATTTTGCCACGAAATCACCTCAAATTACTTTCTTGGTTCATTTTTCCGCAACCTCTGAAGCCGTGCCCCTTCAAAGCCCTTCAGCTCTCCAGATAATCCAGAAATGAATCGACCACGTCAGCTCCGGCGTTGTTGGCTATGCGGACGGCTTCGCGCTCCACGTTGCGCATCAGGCCTTCCAGGTAATCGCGGGAATCCGAGATGCTGACGACGCCGATAGTGGCGCGCTGCCAGAGATCGGTGCCATCGATCTCGGCCACGGAGACGTTGAACGAGTTGCGCAACCGGTCTTTGACGCTGCGCAGGACTTGGCGCTTGTCTTTGAGCGACTGCGCGTTTTCGATCCGCAACTCGAGAGTCAGATAGGCGATGGGCATTTGTAGCTAGAAAAGCTTACCGCGGATTTGCGCGGATCAGCGCGGATCAGGAAGAATTGCCAAAATCGCCGGAATTGCCAGAATTGATAACTGAGGACCGGTCTCTATCGGCAACATGGCGATTCTTGGCAATCCGGTCGAGATCCGCGCTGATCCGTGTGAATCCGCGGTAGGGTTTTTGGGGTTTCCGATTTCATTGGATTCTTGCGGCACGGCCGAAGCCGTGCACCCTCGGCCGCTTTCCAGGGTAAACTTTCCTGGCGAGGCGCAAAGACGCCGGTAAGCCAAGGAGCTAGATGAAACAGGTAGTCGCGGCTCTCATCGTAAGAGATGACAAAATCCTGATCTGCCAGAGGACTCGGCATCAGACCATGCCGCTGCAATGGGAGTTTCCGGGCGGCAAGATCGAGCTGGACGAGGGCCTGGAAGACGCGCTCCGCCGCGAACTGGAAGAAGAGTTGGGTATCCTGGCGGCGATCGGGCCCAAAGTCGCAACCATCCGCCACGCCTACAACAACGGCGGATTGGTGGAGCTGCATTTCTTCCTGGTGGAGCAGTTTACGGGCGAGATCCAGAACCGTATCTTTCGCGATGTGCGCTGGGTCAACAAAGAAGACATGCCGGGCTACGACTTCCTGGAGGCGGACATCGCCCTGGTCAAGGACATTGCCGCCGGCAAGATCACACTCACTGGCCCACCACCGCGTACATAACCGTAATTCCGATCAAAATCACCGTTGTGCACCAGGCGATCCAATTGAAGACCCGGGTGTTGACGTACTTGCCCATCAAGCTGCGTTTGTTGATTAGCAGCAGCATGTAGATCAGTACCGGCGGCAGCAGCACACCGTTCAGCACTTGGGAGAGCACGGTAACCCTGATCAGCAGCCGGTTCGGGATCAGAAGAACCGATGCCGCTCCGGCGCCCACCAGAATGGTGTAGAGCCAATAAAAGACCTTGGCCTCGCCGAATTTCTTGTCGAGACCCGATTCAAAGCCCAGGCCCTCGCACACGGTGTAGGCGGTGGAAAGGGGAAGGATGGAAGCCGCGAAGATCGAGGCATTGAACAGCCCGGCGCCAAAGAGCAGATAGGCATATCTGCCGGCCAGGGGTTTTAGTGCGCGTGCGGCGTCAGCTCCGTTCTCGATATTGGTCTGATGGGACGCGTAAAGCGTGGCCGCGCACGCGACGATGATGAACCAGGCGACCACATCAGTAAAAATGCAGCCCAGAACCACGTCCAGCCGGGAAGTCTTGTATTCGCGGGCGGTGACACCTTTCTCCACGACCGAGGCCTGAAGGTAAAACTGCATCCAGGGAGCGATAGTCGTCCCGATGACGCCGATCAGCATGTAGATGTACGGCTGGTTCCAAAACACCTGCCGCGACGGCAGCGACACTGTGGCGCGGATGGCATCCGTCCAGTCCGGCTTGGCCAAGAAACCGGCGATGATGTAACAGACATAGAAGAAGGAGGCGGTGAGGAAGATCTTCTCCACCGACTTGTAGTTGCCCTTGGTCACCAGCAGCCACACCAGTACCGCGGCAAGGGGCACGCTCACGTATTTGGAGAGGTAGAAGTCATGGCCATGGACGTGGCCGTGAAACAGGTCGAGGCTCGTAGCCACTCCGATGAACTCGGCTACCACGTTCATGAGATTAATGGCCACCAGCAGGGCCATCATGAAGAAGGTGGCGCGGAAGCCGTACTCTTCCCGGATCAGGTCGCTGAGGCCTTTGCCGGTGACTGCGCCCATGCGCGCCGACATCTCCTGAATCACGATCAGGGCCAGGGTGATGGGAATCAGGCTCCACAGGAGGGCGTGTCCGAACTGGGCGCCGGCGAGCGAGTAGGTGTAGATGCCGCCGGCATCGTTATCGACATTCGCCGTAATAAACCCCGGGCCAACTACTGCGAAGATCAGCAGGCCCCGGATCTTCCATTGCTTGAGCCATCTCATCGGACACGCGCGTGCGGAAATTCATTTGATTTTGCAGAATAAACGAGAGTAGAAGGAAAGAACAACAGCGAAGTGAACGATTTCAGCAAAAAATACGTTCGCATCACTTGCTGCGATCGAAGACGGAGTATCCTGGCACGCTGGCTCAGGCGCCGCTTGATCTAGAGATACTTCCCCACAGCAGCCACCAGCCGGTCCAGAAAAGAAGCGTCCTTCGCAATGATTCCAAGCCACGCCGAAACCCGCCACAGGTCGCGTCTTTCCTTGAACCCTCCCTCTATCGACGCGATCTCCCCATACCCGTCAAAGATGTCTTCGGGAACAGGTGAAAAGAGATCCACGTATGCCAGGTCGAGCTCGGGATGGCCGTAATGGACTGCGGGATCGATCATTACGGCGCCCGCGCTCGTGCTGAGGAAATTATTCTGATGAGCGTCCCCATGCAGCAAAGCGGGTTGGACTTCGGGACCGCAAAGCTCCGGCAATCGCGCAATAAGCCGGTCGACTTGTTTTGCGACACTCAGCGGCAGGTGGCCTGAGTCAATAGCCATTTTCAGTCGTGGAAGAAGGCGACGCTCCCGATAAAAGCTCGGCCAATCGGGGATTGGCTGGTTGTCCTGGTAAATATCGCCCCAATACGAGTGGGTTTCGAGGCCACAACGATCCCATTTGGCCCGATGAATCAGCGCCAGCGCGTAGCCCATTTGCCGCCAGTGATTCAACTGCCTTTCCACGACCTGCACGGCTTCGAGGATCATGACCGCTCGATCCTTAACATTGATGTTGCCGATCACCGCGGGCGTCAGGATTCCCGCACGCTCCGTGAGAAGTCTCAACCCAGCGACTTCGTGGCTAAACTGATCCCGCACCAAGGGATTCTCCCCAAATTTTGCGAAGACTGCGAAAACTCCGTCCGAGAGAATTGCAGCGGAATGCGAAGCTCTGTCATTTCTGTTCTGGACCATTTCCACGCGCCAAGGGCGGCCAAGGTATTGAGAGACTCGCCGTTCAATTGGAACGCGCAGAGCATCGTTCGATAAGGGATGCGGCGAGGATCGATGCTTAGTGGTCATTTGGGTCATGTCCCGGGCCTGTAAACTTCGTCGCACGGGCACGCCGGTACAAGGAAATCTTATGCGGTTTGGGGTGCATTGCGGAGTAGCTACGACTTGTCGCGCAGCATGCTGATCACGTCGTCGGCGGTGACCACCCCGGCCAGGCTGCCCTCTTTGTCGATCACGGGCAGGGTCAGCAAGTTGTACTTATCGAACATCTCGGCCACTTCTTTTTCGCTTACATCGGCTTCGCAGTAGACCACGTGCTCGGGACTCAACGCGGAGAGCGCAGTGCCCGGTGGCGCCAGAACCAAAGATACCAGGGGTACGGCTCCCGCCAGTTTTCCGCCGGGATGTACAAGGTAGATGGTGCTGATCAGTTCGGTCTCGCCGGTAAAAGAGCGCAACTTTAGGATGGCGTCAGCCACCGTGGCCTGCGGCGGGACGGCAATGTACTCGGTGGTCATGCGGCCGGCCGCAGTGTTCTCTTTGAAGGTAAGAAGCTCGGCGACCTCTTGGCGCTCCTCGGGCTCCATTTCCTCCAGGATCTCGTCCGAGGTTTCCTGAGGCAGGTCGCCAAGCAGGTCGGCGGCGGCATCCGGCTCCATCTCTTCCACGATGTCGGCGGCTTTGTCGGAATCGATGGAACGCATCAACTCGACCTGCATCTTAGGATCGATCTCCTCCAGGGCGTCGGCGGCCACTTCCTCGTCCAAGGATTCGAAGACGGCGCCCCGCTCGGCCGGCGCCAGCTCTTCGAGGATGTCGGCAATGTCGGCGGGATGCAGCTTGGAAAGGCGCTCGTACTCCAGTTTGAGGCGGACACGCCGCGCCGGATCAGTCTCGATCAGATCCACCGCCTCCCAGGGGATGGTCCTTTCCGGCATGCGGTAAGCCAGGGCCTCAATCGCCCGGCTGGGGGCTAGGCCCTTGAGCAGCCGGCGGACTGCGCCGCGCAGGCCGATATCCACCCGGCCCACCTTCAATTTCATGGTGCCGTTGACCTGTTCCGGGCAAAGGTCAACGTCATTCACGCGGACCACTTTGCGTCCGGAGACGTCGATGATCTGCTGGTCGAGCAGGTCGCGCTCCAGGAGCAGCATTCCTCCTGAGCTGACCAGCGGAGGCCACTCCTCGGCTTTGCCCGTGGTCCTGACCGCCATAGTTGCCAGGACTGCGGAACGCTCCAGCGCGCGCACCGCCTTGGCCGGCAGCAAACGATCCCCGGCCGAGGTTCTTACCACGAGATCGGAGATGCGGGCGGGGTCGTCCTGGGGAGAGATGGCAACTTCGCGCACATGTCCGGCGAGGGCTCCGGAAACGTCGTAAACGGGAGCGCCGAGAATGCTCGAGAGTGCGATTTCTCCTGCCATACTCTCCTCAGAATGCAGAATACCGAATGTAGTTTCCCGATACCAGCGCATTTCTCTACTTTCACAGCAAAAATCGGATGGTGACGAGACTACGAACCGGATAAGGTTGGTTCTTGGCAGGCTGCCAAACAAAAATACAGAATCTTTCTTCTTGGTCTCGGATTCTATTGTTGAGAGGTTGTTGCATGGCCATCCAAGTCACAGATCTTCACCTTCTGCACGACCAGTTGCTGCTCCGGCGCGAGAAGCTGGGAACGGCCATCGCCCGGTCAAAGACCGCCAACCTGGTTCAGCTTTTGGAGCAAGTGGACAAGGCGCTGGAAAGAGTTGACAAAGGCGTGTACGGAATCTGCGAGCACTGTCTCGGCACCGTGGAAGCCGAACGCCTGCTGTCGGACCCCTTGGCCCAGCTCTGCCTGGATTGCCTGAACCCTTCCGAGCAACGGGCCCTGGAGCAGGACTTGGCGCTGGCTGCCCGCATGCAGGCCGGTTTGCTTCCTGCGCAGGATTCAGCGGCCGCGGGCTGGAAGATGTCCTATCACTATGAGCCGGCGAGACTGGTCAGCGGCGACTACTGTGACCTGATCTACCACAACAAAGACCTCTATTTCATGGTGGGAGATGTGTCCGGCAAGGGCGTGGCCGCCTCCATGCTGATGGCCAACCTGCACGCCATGTTTCGCGTCTTGATTCCCACCGGGCTGCCCCTGCCGCAACTGGTAGGGCGCGCTAATCGCATCTTCTCCGAAAGTACCCTGCCCAGCCAGTACGCAACCCTGGTTCTGGGCCGGGCCCGCGAGTGCGGCGAGGTGGAAATCTGCAATGGAGGCCACCTGCCACCCTTCCACCTCAGCAGCGGGGGAGTGAATCGCATCCAAACCTCTACGTTGCCGGTGGGCATGTTCCGGGACCAGGAGTTCCCGAGTGCCCAGATCAGCTTCTCTCCCGGCGACAGCTTGGTCATCTGTACCGACGGGGTTACCGAGTTCTCCGGCGCCGACGGCGTGGAATACGGGGAGCAAAGACTGAGCCGTCTGCTGGAGACCCGGCACGGACATGGCTCGCGTGAACTGGTGGATGCCTGCGTGAAAGATCTGCATGGCTTTCGTGACGGATCAGCCAGCGTCGACGACCAGACCTTGATGGTCTTGCAGTTTTCCCCGGTGCAACACTAATTCGTATAATCTTTGGATCGGGGCGACTACGGTGGCGGATTGGCGTGCGGACAACGCAAGGAACACGCGGGGCGCCGTGTTGGTGTTCCACAAGTACACTCGCTGGAGCAAGTCTTGGGATCACGACCATTGCAGCGGATGCTGGGCCAAGTTTATGGAATCGGACGACGACGGGGCTCTTACTGCGGGCTACTCTACAGAAGACAACTATCACTGGATCTGTCCCGACTGTTTTCGCGATTTGAACGACGTTATGGAGTGGAAACTGGCCCCGGCTTCAGACTGAGCTCGTGTTGAAGGGCCCAGCCGCGGTTTGACATTTCCCTGTGCCCCTAGGCAAACTACGGATTCGCTTTGCCGTCAATATGTCTGCGCTGTCTTGAGCAGTCATCTGTGGACCGCCGAATGACAAACCGTGTTTCGTACACGCTGGATTCGACTCTGGACAGCGTAAACCACGCCGAAAGCAAGGCCTACGAGGTGGCTGGCAAGGCCGGCTTTAGCGAGGACGAGCAATACAACATCGCGATGGCGGTGCGCGAGGCGGCCGTGAATGCAGTGCTGCACGGCAACGGGCGCGATCCGGCGAAGAAAGTTTTTGTGGTGTACGAGACCACCGTAGAAGCCCTGGTCGTCACCATTACCGACCAGGGCCAGGGCCTGGACCCAAGTTGCATTCCCGACCCGTTGGCCCCGGAGAACCTGATGAAGGGTTCGGGACGCGGCATCTTCCTCATTCGCGCGTTTATGGATGAAGTCAGATTCCGCAACCTGACCCCAGGCACGGAGATCACACTTATCAAGCATGTCAGCCGCACAGCGGCGAATGCCAAGGAGGAAGCACAGTGACAATGAAGTCTAGCAACCGGCAGGTGAACGGCGTTACCGTTGTAGACATGAGCGGCCGCATCACCCTGGGCGAAGGCAGCGTGATTCTGCGCGAGGCTGTCAAGGACCTGCTCGCCAAAGGGCAGAAAAAGATCCTGCTCAACCTAGGCGACGTGAGCTACATTGACAGCTCCGGGATCGGCGAGTTGGTCAGCGCCTTTACCTCCGTCCGCAATCAGGGCGGCGAACTCAAGCTGCTCAAGCTGACCAAGAAGGTCCACGACCTGCTGCAGATCACCAAGCTTTACACGGTTTTCGATATCAAAGACGACGAGGCAGTGGCAATCCAGTCGTTCAAATAAGAGCCGCTTTGCGGGCGTGAGCGAGGCGCTGAGCCGAGCGGGAGCCCGCAGGCGAAACCCTGAGGGGAGGAGCTTAGACTCCGGCGCACGCGCGAGTGTTTCCGATTTCCAGGGTTACTTTCGCGCAATGAAGGTCATGTTCTCGAAGTCGATCGTATAGGACTGAAAAGCTCCAAAGACGTCCTGGCCGAGATTTCCGAAGAAAACGTCCATGCCGCTACCGATGGGCTTGGGGAAGATGGTAGCGGACGCTAACCTTGCTTCCTGCCCGCCGAGGGTGAGACTGAGGCCCTCCATTTTGTAAACGTGAAAATGCCGCACGCCGCCTGCTCCGGCCGAGTCGTTCCGCGCCCGCATCTTTTCGGTGAGCTGCGACTTCACTACAGGGTAGAAGCGCGAGCTGAACGAAGATCCGGTTGCGCCTGTATCCAGCGAGAAAAGGCATTCTTCGCCGGCGGCCTTCACCACGGCGATGGGCGTTTGTCCGTCCATGAACAGCTCTGATCCCTGTTCTCTGACTGCTTCGTTGATGCCAACGCGGCCATCCGCATAAACCGTGATGCGTCTCAAGGCAGACTGGACCGGGAAGCCGACGATCCCCTCGATCTGGTAACCGGCAATGTTGAAAGCCTGATCGCTGGCCACCGGAAGCTCGACATCATGGAAGATCGTGCTGCCGATCTTAAGTTCGGGCAGCACGCCGACGCGAAAATTGACGGGCGTTCCATTGACATCGCCGGTCTGCGCAGAGCCCTCGAGGAGGCGCAGGCCGATGCGGCGCGCCGTGCTCTCTGTGACCACCGACGTGTTCGCGCCGGTGTCCAGCATCCACGATTCGTTTTTGCCGTTGGCCTCCACCGGTATCTCGATCAATCCCAGCGGGTCGCGGGCTGCCTGTATCGTGGAGGCCGCATTCAGTTCCACGGTCTGCGGCGGCGCCTCCCGCAACAATTGCATCTCCGCGCGCCGGTCTGTGGCGGACCGACGTTCATTGCGGGAAAGCATTTTGGAATAGCGACTCAGCAGAACAGAATATGTGTCGGCAGATTTTGCGTAGGCAAAGGCCTTGCTGTAATCGTCCGCCAGTGTTATCAGCAGCTCCTTTTCCCGCCAGGACGGCGGCGCGCTCGCGAGTCTGGGCGCCAGAGGCGCCAGCAGGCGGATCGACTCATCCACCCGGTTCTTCCGATTCGCCACGATCCCCTGGAAAAGGACGGCATCGTCCGGAGCAAGATGCCCGCGGATGTTTTGTTCCAGGTCAACATAGCGTCTTTGCTCCAGCAGGGTTTGCAGGTATTTCGAGGTGGTGTCCGCCTGGGGAACCGCCGGGAATAGCCCTGCAGCGGATAGAGCTAGGGTAGCCGAGAGAGCTAGCTTGCGCAGCATCCGCCACATCATAGCATCGCAGTTATGCGTCTACAGACAGTCCTTCAAATCCCGGTGAAATGCTGGTATGCTCTGCGCCATGGCAGACCGTTCCCTTAGCGACGTAGGCGGCACTCCCGGCGGGCTCGGCCACTTCGTAGTCGGCTTGATTATGAGCTGCGTCGGGGGATACTTGCTCTCCAACCAGGTGAGCGTGGTAGGTGGGTACTGGAACTTCTGGGGCGCCAACACCAGTAGTTTCGGCATCACCCTGATACCCATGCTTTTCGGGGTAGCCTTCCTGTTCTTCAACGGCAAGAGCGTGATCGGGTGGTTTCTTACCATCGCCGGCGCGCTGTTCATTCTGGCCGGCGTGATCGCCAACATGAACATTTATTTTCGGCAAACCAGCCTCTTTAACACCATGGTGATGCTCATCCTGTTGGTGGGAGGGGTGGCTCTGATTGCGCGGTCGGTTCGGTCCCGCCACGAGAAAGTTGCTGAGCAATAACGTCCCGCGGCAATAACTTCCGAGCCGCGAATGCACGCGACGAACACGAATCCGGGTAAGACGTTCTTCTCCATTCGTGTTGATTAGCGTCAATTCGCGGCTAAATCTGTCTTAAGCCGTTCGGCGCGGATGCAAGCTCAGGTCGCGGACCTGGGCCAGCAAAGTGGAACGCTGCATCGCGTCCAGCTTTTCCAGGAACGGCATGACCTCGGCGATAAAATCGTCACGCATGAGATCATCGATCTCATCATCCAAAGTGCGGCTGCAGCCTTTCAGCAGATCGGCCACGCCGACTTCGAGCGCCCTGGCCAGCCGTTCCAGCGACGAGAGCGTGGGCACGGCCTTCTCGTTTTCGATCTTGGAGACGTAGGTGCGCGGGACCGACATGCGCAACGCGAGCTGACGCTGGCTCAGTCCGGACTTTTGCCGCAGCATGCGGATGGCCGCCGCGATCTGCAGGTGCGAGTGGTTGCCATTGGTGGCCGCCACGACCGGCGCCGGTTCCACAAAGATGGGCTCGGGCTCATCTTCATCGAGCGAGGTCCGGCATTTTCTGCAAAGATTGTTGGTGGTCCGGAATTGGACGAGATGGCAGTGGTCGCAACGAACTACTTCCCGGGAATCAACGGGTGCCAGAGTTGTCGCCATGAATTGTTTCTCGGAGTGCCAGAGCCGGCTATGCTCCAAAGAATCTACAGCGCGATCCAGCAACTTGCGCTAGTGTCAATGATGTGTTTGCGGCTTGTCAACCTAAAAATTCAGGTAAAACCGGCATAATTTCCGGGCAAACGGGGAATAGCAGGAGAAAACAGGGAATAAAACCATGATAAACCGTGATTCGGCATGGAGCCTTTTGTGTGAATTCACCCAGTCGGAGAGCCTGCGCAAGCACATGCTGGCGGTGGAGGCCTGCATGCGCGCCTATGCCCGTAAGTTTGGCGAGAACGAAGACCAGTGGGGTATCACCGGCCTGCTTCACGATTTCGACTACGAGAAATATCCCACGCCGCAGGAGCACCCCTTTGTGGGCAACAAGGTCCTGGAAGAGCGCGGCTATCCCGAAGAGATGCGCCGGGCTATCCTCTCCCACGCCGACTACAGCGGGGTGAAGCGTGAAAGCAAAATGGAGAGGACCCTCTTCGCCTGCGACGAGCTGGCCGGCTTCATCACCGCCACGGCGCTGGTCAAGCCGGGCAAGTCGCTGGCCGAGGTGGAAGCGAAATCCGTCCGCAAAAAGATGAAGGACAAAGCCTTCGCTCGCAGCGTGAACCGTGACGACATCATCAACGGCGCCGCCGATATGGGCGTGGATTTGGAAGAGCACATCGCGTTTTGTATCCAGGCCATGAAGGGGATTGCCGGAGAGTTGGGATTGGCGGGAGTTTGATTCGTCTCGAGCGGAGCGAGGGAACCCTGCGGTCTCCACCGGACGAAAAGGGGATGGTCTTAAGTGCTGCGCCCGAATCAACTTGCCCCGAATGTTCATCGCGGCGCGCAACTGTGCCACGCGGTCTTGGATCTCTCAGCGACTGAGCCGACATTTGTAACGCCAAGCTCGGGGATCGCACAACTAGAGTAAGATGTGCGGAAGTTGTGTGCCCGGGGTATCTAGTCTTGGTCGGCGAAACCATTTCTCATTATCGAATCCTGAAGCAGTTGGGCCGGGGAGGGATGGGTGTGGTCTATGAGGCGGAGGATACGCGCCTCGGCCGCAAAGTCGCTCTGAAGTTTCTTCCCGACCGGCTCCTGGATGATGCGCAGGCGCTGGAACGTTTCCAGCGTGAGGCCCGAGCCGCAGGAACGTTGAGCCATCCCAACATCTGCACCGTGCACGACATCGGCGAGCAGCAGGGCCGGCACTTCATCGTGATGGAACGCCTGCACGGCCAGGTGCTAAGGGATTTAATCGATACTCACCGCGTTTCCGTGCCAATGGCGCTCGAACTGGCGATTGAAATTGCCGACGCTCTGGAAACTGCGCACGTTCGCGGCATCGTCCATCGCGACATCAAGCCCGGAAACCTGTTCGTCACCGACCGCAATCATGCTAAGGTGCTTGACTTCGGTCTGGCGAAAATTACGCCACGGCCGCATGCGGTGGGCGCGTCGGTAGCGGCCGATGCCACGGCCGATGCCTTTCTCACCAGCCCCGGCCTGCCCCTGGGCACGGTGGTCTACATGTCGCCGGAGCAGGCCCGCGGCGACGAGGTGGACGCGCGTAGCGACCTCTTCAGCCTGGGTGCGGTGCTCTCTGAGATGACCACCGGAGCTCTGCCTTTCGATGGCAGCAGTTGGGCGGTGATCTTCGATGCCATCCTGAATCGCGCCCCGGTAGCGCCCTCGCGCCTGAATCCGGAAGTGCCGGCGGAACTGGAGCGCATCATTCTTAAGCTGCTGGAGAAAGATCGTGAGCTGCGCTACCAGAGCGCCGGGGAACTCAGGGCCGATCTGAGACGGCTGCAACGGGATTCGTCCGGCTCGTCGTCGCAAGTCGCAACCGCCGCGGTCGCGCCGCGCAGAGTGAGCAAGACGGCAATCGCGATTGGCGGCGCGCTGGTGCTCGCGCTGGGGGCCATGGCGGGATGGTTGTGGGTGGGACGCGCGCCGGCCATCGCGCCGCAATCACAATGGTCCGCAGTCACCGACTTCAGCGACTCGGCGGTACAACCGGCGATCTCGCCGGACGGCCGCATGCTTGCCTTCCTCCGCGGCGCCGATCCTTTTCTCACTACCGGGCAGCTCTACGTCAAGCTGTTGCCTTCCGGCCATCCGGTACAGCTCACGCACGACGGCACCGTCAAATTGGCGCCGGTGTTTACGCCCGACGGCAGCAAAATCGCATACACCGCGATCGACGAGAACGGCAACTGGAATACGGTGACGGTGCCGGTGTTGGGCGGCGAGCCGCAACTGTTCTTGCCCAACACCGAAAACCTGCATTGGATCGGTGAAGGGCGCGTGCTTTTCTCCGAGATCAAGCAGGGCCTTCATATGGCTCTTGAAACTGCAAGCGAGAGCCGCAGCGGTGAGCGCGATATCTACGTTCCTCCTTCGACTCGCGGCATGGCGCATTTTTCCGCTCTTTCCCCCGACGGCTCCCAGGTGCTGCTGACGGAAATGGGTTCGGGCGCCGAATTTCTTCCGTGCCGCCTGCTGCCGTTTGACGGCAGCTCGACCGGCGTGCAGGTTGGCCCGGCAACCAGCCGCTGCCTGAATGCCGCATGGTCGCCCGACGGCAAATGGATGTATCTGAACCTCGACATGGGCGACGGCTTTCATCTTTGGCGACAGCATTTTCCCCGCGGCACGCCGGAGCAGCTCACGTTCGGCCCCACGCACGAGAACGGCATCGCTGTCGCCGCGGACGGACGGGCGCTGTTCACCGCCGTGGGCAACGTCCGCAGCAGCGTGTGGCTGCATCGCCCGCCGGATCCCGACCGCGAGGTCTCCACCCAGGGCCACAGCACGAGCCCGGCCTTCTCCCCCGATGGCAAGAAACTGTACTACCTGCGGCTGATGCAAGGCACCCTCGCCAAGATGCGGACGCAGGGTTCTCAGTCCACGCTGATGGTCGCCGACCTGAGCACCTTTGGCTCCGAGACTCTGTTCCCTGACCTGAGTGTTCTAGGTTATGACCTATCGCCCAGCGGCAAGCGGATGGCGCTTACCCTACGCGCCCCGGATGGCGCCCTGCAGGTGTGGAGTGCCGCGCTGGATCGGCGTTCGCCGCCGCAGCGTATTGCTGTGCCGGTTCCCCTGGACGAGCCGGTGTTCGCTACGGATGACGAGCTCCTCGTGCGCACGCTGGAGAACGGACAGCACTACGTCGATCGCGTGCGCCTCGACGGTAGCGAACTGCAAAGATTTATTCCCGGCCCCATCGTCGATCTAGGACCACTCTCCCCCGACGGAAAATGGGTGGTTGCGGAGCAACCGCTAACCGCCGAAACCGTTATCCTGCGCACCTTCGCCAACGCCGTCGATGGCTCGCGCCGGGTGGTGTTGTGCGAGTTTTGCGCGGTCCAGTGGTCGCCTGACAGCAAGACCATCTATTTCTTTTTCTTTACCGGAACGTCGAAAACGGAGAAGGTGGAGCAAGTGGCCGCGCCCACTCTTCCCGGGAGCATCTTTCCAGCCCTGCCGCCCGACGGCGTGACCTTCGATTCGGCGCTCAAACTCCCCGGCGCCAAGCCGCTGGAGACAGCCATCACAACCTCGCCCCGTCCCGGCGTGTACGCCTACGAGAAATCGGTGGCGCAGCGGAATATCTATCGGATACCCATGCGGTGATGGGGCTTATCAATAACAAGGTTGAAACCGGAAAGTCGCACCGGAGACCGTGTATTATGGGACGGCTGTTCGGACCGAAAGGGTGATTCGTCAGCTTTATAGTTAGACTGCTGAGAGTTGTTCTACCGTCCCTATGCAAACTTTGAATGTCGGTGCAGGTCGAACAGATGAGGAGTACAAGGCGGCTGAGGAGCAGCGCCGTGCCGATCTACGTGCTGAGAGCCGAAGTGATGCGAACTACTTCTTCGTGGCGGCGGGTCTAGCTGCGCTCGGCACTGGGCTGCTTCCGGTGCGGCTGAACATTCTTGTGAGCATCGGTGCGGTTGACCTCTTGACCTTGTATGGGGGCCATTTGGTTCGGCTCTATCCTCTATTGGTGTACGGCGCAGCAGCGACGTGGGTGGTTGCTTTTGTAGCGTTGGGATTTGCCGCAGTCCGCGGCTATCGTTGGGCGTTCTTGGCCGGCGTGGTTCTATATGGGGCTGACATGATCGCCCTGACTCTCATGTTTTCATTGTGGTCAATCGGAGTCCATGCCTTCTTCGTGTTGAAATGGTTCCAAGGACAAAAAGCGCTCAAAGATGTCAAAGAAGCGGAGTCTCGTCCTGAGAGTCTGTAGCTGCTGAACAATCCCTGTTCTCACCATTGTCGCGATGGGGATGAAAATCGCCGTCTTCAACAGCCTGGTGGAATAGGGATCTCTCGCTTCGCTCGAGACTTGGCTTATTCATACCTCAGCGCCACCATGGGATCCACCTTCATAGCCTGGCGCGCGGGGATGAAGCTGGCCAGCATGGTGACCACGGCCAGCAATGCGGTCACCACGATGAAGATCGTCGGGTCCCAAACCTTCACGCCGAATAACATGCTGCGTATGAGATAAGCGGCGCCGGTTGCGACCACAACTCCGCAGATTGCGCCGGGGATGATGAGCCGCACCGCTTCCAGGAGAATCATCTTGAGGACGTTGCCGCGCCCCGCGCCCAGGGCCATGCGGATGCCGATCTCCTGCGTGCGTTGGCTCACCGAATAAGCCACCAGGCCGTAAAGCCCGATGCTTCCCAGCAACAGCGCCAGCGCAGCAAACGTGCCCGCCAACCACGCCGGATAGCGGTGCAAGAAAGCAGCGGGGGAACGCTGGATGCGTTCGTCCATAGTTTCGACCTGGATCGCGATGGCATCGGGATCGATCTTGTGGATGGCGCTTTCGATCTCTTCAATGGCAGCTTCCGGTTTTTGCGCGGTGCGAATCACCAGGTTCACATAGGTCCGCGGATTTGCGTCCATGGGGAAATAGAGCGCCGGACGGCTGGGCGCGTCCAGGGGGCCCTCTTTCACGTCGCGGACCACACCGATGATCTGCCGCGGCTTCTCTTTCGGCGAGAAGGTAAGCAGGACCTGCTGGGTCAGGGGATCAAGTCCGTTCAGAAAAAGGTCGGCAAACGTCTTGTTGACGATCACGCGTTGCGGCGCGGTGGCGTTATCTTCATCGCTGAACCAGCGCCCGGCCAGCAGTTGCGCCTTCAACGTCTGGAAATAGTATTGATCCACGGTGCGGCTGTTGGTCTCACGGCCTTCCGCAACTGAGGGCTGCCCGATGATCCGGATCAAGTTGGTATTCCCGCCACTGGAGACCGGCAACATATTGCTGCTGCCTACCGACAGCACTCCCGGCAAGGCGCGAATGCGCTCCAGCAATGCCCGGTGGGCTTCCAGTTGTTGGGCAGGCTGCGGATAGCGGGCGTCCGGCAGCGCCACGCCCATACTCAAAAGGTTGCCGTGGTCAAAGCCGGGATCTACTTGCAGTAACCTGTACAGGCTCTTCACCAGCAGGCCGGAGCCGGCGAGCAACACCATGGCCACAGCCACTTCGGCCACTACCAGCCCCGATGCAAAACGCCGCCACGGACCGGTTGCGGAGCTGCGCGCGCCCTCTTTGAGCGCGCCTTGCACGTCAGTGCGCGAGGCCCGCAGCGCCGGCGCCAGCGCGAAGACCACGCCCGTGACCGCGGCCAAGGCTACCGTGAACAGGAGCACGCGGCCATCCAGCCCCATGTGCTTCAGGTAAGGCATGTTGTCGAGGAAGCCGGCGGGAATCATGGCGACAAAGCCCTTGACGATCCAATGCGCCAGCACCAGACCCAGGATGGCGCCGGTGAAGGAAAGCGCCAGACCTTCCGTGAGCATGAGTGCAATGAGCCGGGTGCGGCTGGCGCCCAGCGCGGTGCGAATCGCCATTTCCCGGCTGCGAGCCACCGAACGAGCCAGAAGAAGGTTGGCTACGTTGGCGCACGCGATCAACAGCAGCAAAGCCGTGGCGCTCAACAACAACAGAAGGATGGGCCGAATCTGGCCAACGATGACTTCGGCAAGCGGCACTACTGCCGTTCGCAGCTCATGATTTGAGACCGGATACTGCTGCTCCAGGCGCTCCGCCACTACGTTCATTGCGGCCGCGGCGGTTTCCTTGGAAACTTCGGGCCTGAGCCGCCCTACGACATTCAGCCAGTGCATGTTGCGGCGCAGCAGCGCGTCTTTCTCGGCGTGGGTAGTCAGCCAAATATCAGGATCCCCAACCGGCGCAAAATGGAAATCGGCCGGCAACACGCCGATGATCGTGGTAGGCGCATCATCGAGCGTGAGAGTCTGACCGACGGCATCCTGCTTGCCGCCAAAATGTTTCTGCCACCAGGCGTAACTGATCAGCGCGTAACGCGGCGCCGCCGCCAGGTCTTCTCCCGGCCGGAAGTCGCGGCCGGAAGCCGGCTGCACTCCAATCGTGGTGAAAAAGTTGTCGGTGACAACGGCGACCGGCACAGCTTGTGGCGTTCCGGCGCCGCGCATCATGACCCCGTCACTTTGATAGCCCGCCAGCTGGTCGAAGACCTGGTTCTGGGTGCGCCAGTCGTTGAAGTCCGGGTACGAGGCCTCAAACTGGGTGAAGACCTCCATCTTGCGAGTCTCGTACACTTCGTACAAGCGCGACGCGTCGCGGTACGGCAGGGGCCGGATGAGGGCCGCGTCCACAAAGGTAAAGATGGCGATGTTGGCGGCGATACCTAAGGTCAGCGTAACCAGCGCGGTCACGGTGAAACGCGCTGACTTTCGGAGGCTGCGAAGGACAAAGCGAAGGTCCTGCGTGATGGCTTCCATAATGTCTCCCTCTTTGAACAAGAATCCCGGCACCATCAAGTCAGACGGCCCTGCGGGCGGGAAGGTAAGCGTGGGTTATAGGCAAAACCTCGCCGGCGTGAAGCGCCGGGAAGCAACCCCTTTCGATCAGCCCTCTCTCACTTGCTGCAGGGACGGACCACGCGATACGCCGGTACCGCCGTCGGTGAGCTCTTCTTCACCTCAATCAACTTTCTTCTGAGAAGCCACTGTACACCGGTCTGCGCGGCGCTCTTGGAAATGCCGACCGAGTCGGCGACCGTCTGGTAGCTGACTTGCACGCGCTCATGGCGGCTTCGCCCAGCCTCGAAAGTCAGCCACACGTAAATGAGAAAACTGGTGGGCTGGCGGTCATGCCCCACCAGGTCGCGCATGAGGACGTCGACGACGTAATCGTCAATCATCATGAATGCTATACCGGCCAACACTATAGCAGAGAATGGCTGATTTCATTCTCCAACTCGCCCTCCTATACTGGCTCCAGAGGTTTTCAGGAGGACTGCATGATTCGCGGAATCAAGTTTGTGAACGTGCCGGTGAGAAACCAGGACGAAGCGCTCAAGTTTTACACCGAGAAGCTCGGATTCCGGGTGCTCACCGATCAGCCATTCGACGAGAAGCAGCGCTGGATCGAACTCGGTATCCCCGGGAGCGACTCCAGTATTGTGCTCTTCACGGTCAACGGCGATGAGAAAAGAATCGGAAGCCATCAACCCGTTACATTCTGGAGCGATGACGTCGCGGCCACCGCCCGGGTGCTGATGAGCAAGGGTGTTAGCTTCTCTATGGAGCCAAAAACAGAGGCTTGGGGCACGGCGGCCATCTTCAAGGACCTGGATGGAAATCAATTCGTAATATCGTCGAAGTAGATCAAGGCAGCCCAAAATTTGCGGGCCGGCCGCGCACGACATGATCCGGGAGGAACGATGAGCAGAACCGTCGGCAAAAAAGGGGTTGCGGATCTTCTAGCGTCCTATTCTCCGGACGTGAGGAAACTGGTTTTGGCAACGCGCGCGTTTGTGCTTGAAGTAATTCCGGGAGCCTTGGAGCTGGTGGACGCCAAGAGCAAGGTTGTGGGGTACGGCTTCGGTACGGGATACAAAGACATGGTCTGCAGCATCATGCCGAACCAGAAGGGTGTAACTCTGGGAATCGGCTGGGGGACTGAGTTACCGGACCCGCAAAAACTCCTCGAAGGCGCCGGGAAGGTGCACCGGCACGTGAAGGTCAAAAGCGAATCGGATCTGGAGGTCCCCGCCTTGAAAGCTCTTCTTGTGGCGGCGCTGGCCCGCAGGGAAAAGATGGCGGCGAAGGCAAAGACCTAGCGCGTTTCCACGATTGATGGAGCCCCCGGCGTCCCTCAGCCAGGGCTTAAAAGCCCTATCATTCAAAAAAAACATGCTTGCGCGGCCATAAATGGCCGCTCTTCCACCCGTGCTCGGGGCGCAACAACCTTGGAACCGCTCTAGAGCGCGGAATGAGGATAGGGATCACCGCTGTCTACCGCAGTAGCTTCCTTCCGCGCTGCTTGATGGCGTCGCCCAGGGAATTCCGGAGCACCATGATGTCGAGAGTGTTGCGTCCGGAAAGCAGTGGGTGCACGGCTTGGGCCATGATCGCCAGGATGCTTTTCACTCGCGGTTCCTCCGGCTGCTGCTTCCAATCGATCCCAATGACGGTACGCGGCTCCCCTCCTTCGGGGCTCATCTGGAAAAGGTACAACTGCTGGATTTCAGGCGTGCTCCTTCCTGCGGCGGTCACAGCCTCAAGAATTTGCGATGAGGGAGGATTCACCGGCTGTCCAATCAGTACCGGCTTACCTTCGGCGAAGGTCATGTGGATAGCCCCGTCGGCGTCAGGGCGGCCAGGGACCATTCCCTCCGCCAGCGCCTCGAACTCAAAGCGGGTGATCCGGCCTCCGGGACGGAGCATCTTTCTGATGGGATCGAAGGGATTGATCACAATGGCGCTAATCTCGGTTCCTTTGACCATGCGAAAATATTGGCGCGACTTGATTCCCACGAACGGAGTGTTCGGGTCCCAGTTGCGCAGCGCGTCTTCATCGGTGAATGCAGGCGTGACCGGCTGCTGCAGTTTATCCGTGAGTTCGAGAAGGGTGATGTCCAGTGGGTGGTCCAAATTGTGCCTGCCGGCGCCCAGTCCGCCGGGGATTTCGCGCACGGGGATGAAGAGCACGCAATCCAGCAGCGAACGGTAGAGCTTCATCGAGTTCTGAGGATTGTCGGCAGCCGCAACGCTCTGGATCGCGCGCAGCAACGCCGCGTTGTCTGACTTTCCGCCGAACAGGTTCCTGAAGAGGCCCATGCTCAAACCGCTCCCGTCACCTCGGCCAGAACGCCTTTTGTGATGATGGCGGCAATGGAAGAGATGTCCGGCGCCAGGGCCCGGTCCTGCTCGATCCGGTTGCTCACTCTCCGCACCGCGGCGTGCGCCTGCTGGAGCGGCGGGCTGGTGGTGAGCGGGGCCAGGCAATCCAAAGCCTGCGTAGCGGCGCAGGCTTCGATCGCCAGAACATGGACCGTATTGGCCACCACCTTCTTCAACTTGATGGCCGCGGCCATGCCCATGGAAACGTAATCTTCTTTGTTGCCGGAGGTGGTGATGGAATCCACCGACGCTGGATGGGCCAGCACCTTGTTCTCACTGGCCAGCGCTGCTGCGGTGACCTGCGGCATCATGAAACCGGAGTTCATGCCCGCATCCGAGGTCAGGAACGGCGGCAAGCCTTCATTCAGCGCAGGGTTGACCAGGCGCTCGATGCGGCGCTCGGATATGCCGGCCAGCGCGGTGAGCGCGATGGCCAGATAGTCGAGCGCGAAAGCCAGTGGTTGGCCATGGAAATTACCGCCGGAGACGACGTCGCCGTCGGGACGGTCTTTGCTGCCCGGAAACACCAGAGGATTGTCCACGGCCGAGTTCATCTCGATCTCGAAGGTACGGCGGCAGAACTCCAGGGTATCGCGCACTGCGCCGTGAACCTGGGGAATGCAGCGGAGAGAGTAGGCGTCCTGGACGCGGCCGCAGTCCTTGTGCGATTCGCGAATCCGGCTGCCGGCAATCAGCCGGCGCAGGTTGGCTGCGACCTTGATCTGTCCCGCGTGCGGACGAGCTCGGTGGATGCGCTCGTCAAAGGCCACGTCAGTTCCGTGCAAGGCGTCCAGGCTCATGGCTCCAAGCACGTCGGCGGTCGCGGCGAGGGTCTCCGCTTGCAGCAGCGCCAGCGATCCCACAGCCAGCATCGCTTGTGTGCCGTTCATCAGCGAGATGGCCTCTTTGGCTTCAGGCACGAGCGGCTTGAGCCCGGCGCGACGCAGAGCATCGCCGCCACTCATGCGGTTTTCGCCGGGCCGGTTGTGCGCGCCTTCAAAAATCGCTTCGCCTTCGCCGATCATGACCAAGGCCAGGTGAGCCAAGGGGGCTAGGTCGCCGCTGGCGCCCACGCTACCCTGCGAGGGCACCACCGGATGCACGCTGCGGTTGAGCATCTCGCATAGCAGGTCGATGACCTCAGCGCGAACGCCGGAGAAACCTTTAGCCAGCGAGTTGGCGCGCAACAACATCATGGCGCGGGTTTCTGCCTGGGCCAGCGGCTCGCCTACGCCCACGGAATGGGAGCGGATCAGGTTGAGCTGGAGCTGGCGGTTTTGCGCCGGTTCAATGCGGACGTCGCTCAGCTTGCCCACGCCGGTAGTGATAGCGTAAGCGACCTTGTTCTCTTCCACCATTGCGTCCACCACGGCGCGCGCCGCATTGACTTTCTCCCGCGCGTCGCCGGATAGCAGCACCGGCCGGCGCTCAAACACCACGTCGTGCAGGTCGCTGAAAGAAAGATCGTTTCCGTTGAGACGTACAGGATTCATGGAGTCCGGTTCTGGCGATGCGGTGCGAACGCTTTCAAGTATTTTTCCGGCAGCGCGCGGCGCTGAAATTTGTCGTCCACGATGATGTGCATGGTCTCGCCTGTAGCCAGCAGCGTTTGGTCGCGGGCGCGGAATACCTCATAAATGAAGTGCAGCAGCGACTGGCGCGCATTGGCCAGCCGCGTCCGCACCACGATCTCATCATCATATAGGGCCGGAGCTTTGTAGCGCACCCGCAGGTCCACGACGGGGATGTGGCAGTTGTCCTCTTTCTCCATGGCGCGGTATTCCAGGCCCAGTTCGCGCAGGAGCTCCATGCGGCCGACCTCAAACCAGATGGCAAAGTTGGAGTGGTACACCACGCCCATGTTGTCAGTTTCGGCGTAGCGGACGCGCAGTGTGGTTTCGCCGGCGGGGCCTACTTTTTCCAATGAGGTTTGCGCTTCTCCAGGAATGCGGAGACTCCTTCCTTGAAGTCGGCGGTTTGGCGGATGGCGGCGTTGTCCTTCACCGCCTGCGCCACTTGCCAGTCTAGTTGCTCGTGAGCGTAATTCGAGAGCAGACGCTTGGTGACGCGCAGCGAGGCGGGACTGTTTTCCAGAAGCTGCCCAGCGAGCTCGTGCGCGCGATGCATAAGCTGATCCGGAGTGACAATCTCGGTGACCAAGCCCAGGCGATGGGCCTCCTGCGCACCGAAAAGCCTTCCCGTGAGCAACAGGTCGCGAGCGCGCTTCTCGCCTACGTTTGAAATCAAGTAGCTGGACACGATGCCCGGCACAAAGCCGACGCGCACTTCTGTGTAACCGAATTTGGCTTCGGGCACGGCCAGCGTGAAATCGCAGAGCGTGGCCAAAGCCGTCCCACCGGCAATGGCCGCGCCGTTGACTGCGGCGATCGTCGGTTTGGGAAAATCGTAGAGCGAGCGGAACAGCCCGGCCATAGTCTCCGATTCTTTCAGGTTCTGCTCGTCCGAGCGGCCGATGAGCTGCTTCAGATTCTCGAGATCCATTCCCGCGCAGAATGCGCTGCCGGCGCCGGTGAGGATCATAACGTGCGCGGGCGAAGCCGCGGCTTTCTTAAGCGCCGCCGTTAGATCGTCGATCAACTCGTAGCTGATGGCGTTGCGCTTGTCAGGACGGTTCAGAGTAATGGTGTCAATGCCCTGCGATTCGTTAAAGAGAACGGTTTTTAGGTTCAAGCAGTCACTTCCTGTTTACGACTTCCGCATTCGCCAGAAACTCATAGAAGTCATCCCTGGCCGCAAAATCCCCAGAGAAATCAGCGCTTAACCCCGGGCTGAAGTTGCAGTAAATGTGGGTTGGAGCATTCGCTGCCGGAAAGGCAAAGTCCATGTCATCAACCTTGATGTGTCTTAGTTGCTTTGCGACGTATTCGACGCATTGGCCCGGCTTCCCAGCAAGATGAGCGCTGCGCTCTTCCCCGCTGAAAGAATCGTCTATGGAAGGCGCGGGGCGTCGCTGATCGAAATGGATCGTGATGGCAGCAGTCTTCTTGCTGAAATGTCCCGGAAATTGGTAGAAGGCGACCGTGTGGGCCAGAAATTCGTGGTCCTCCTGATAAAGCAGCGGTACGGTGAACAGTATGCCGTCGGCCTCAAGATGACGCCCATGCCTAAGGTGCCAAAGCAACGGTATCCAGTCCCTGTGAAGAATCGCCCAATCGACCAGGATGATTGCGGCGGAAAGGCCGAGACTCAGCGCGATCTTGTATATCTTGATCAAATGGTCACCGTGAATTTTTTGGCAATATCCGCCGACATCTGCAGAACCGACTCCAGCGGCTTCTTGAGCGGCACATCCGCGCCGCGTTCGGCCAGTGCTTGCACTGCAATTTCCGTGGGGATGTTGCCGACCATCACGTCCTGAGCAAAAGGGCATCCGCCTAGGCCCCCAAGAGCGGAATCAAACCGCCGGCAACCGGCGTCATAAGCTGCCATCACCTTCTCCGCCGCACCGGCCCGCGGGCTGTGCAGGTGCGCGCCGATTTCCAGATGATCATACGCGGCAGTTACCGCGGAAACCAGTTCCTTGACCTGCTGTGGCGTGGCCAGGCCTACGGTATCGGCGAGCGAGATCTGCTGGATGCCCATATCCGCGAGAATGCCTGCCGCCTCGGCGACCTCGCCGGGATTCCATAAATCGCCGTAAGGATTACCGAAGGCCATGGAGATATAGACCGCCATGCCCAGGCCCGCGGCATCGGCCTTCACCTTGATCTGCTCTAGCTCGTCCATCGCCTGCTCCAGAGTCTGGTTCTGGTTGCGCTCCAGGAAGGTGGGCGAAACCGAGTAGGGAAATCCCAGTGTCTGTACGGCTTCGGTGGCGATGGCCCGTTCGGCGCCCTTTTGGTTGACCACGATGCCGATGATCTCCACGTCATCGGGAGGGTCGAGTTTCTGCAAGACCTCTTCCGAGTCTGCCATCTGCGGGATGGCCTTGGGCGAGACGAAAGAAACCGCGTCAATGTGCTTGAAGCCCGCGCCAATGAGCGCGCGCAGGTATTGGACCTTGAGGTCGGTGGGAATCTGGCCTTTCAGGCCTTGCCACGCGTCGCGAGGACATTCGATCAATTTGACTTCATTAGTCATGCTTTGTCGCCAATCGGGTGATCCGGTGATCCGGTGATCGCTTTCACCCGCGAGCCGTGCGGTGATGAGCGAGTCCATTCACTTCGCGATTTCTCGACAGCACCTGGCACATTCGAATGAGCGCAAGGCTAATGCCTTTGTTCTGCTGCGCAACTGTTGATGTTTGTCCAAGCTTATGAGTTGGTTCCGATCACCAGATCACCAGATCACCAGGTCACCAGATCACCGGATCACCCGATCTTCAAGTTTGCAGCACCCCCACCTTAAACTCCTTCACCTCTGGATTCAGGGCCGCCGCTTCCAGCGCCGTGACGATTGCCTGGCGGGTCTCCATGGGATCGATGATCCGGTCCAGCCACAGCCGGGCAGCGCCGTAGCGCGGGTCGGTCTGGTGGTCATAGGTCGCCTTTACTGAGTCATAGAGCTCGCGCTTTTCTTCGTCGCTGAGCTTCTTGCCGCCGCGTTCCAGTTGTTTGATCTTGATCTCGACTAGAGTTCCGGCCGCCGCGGCGCCGCTCATCACGGCATAGCGCGCGGTCGGCCAGGCGAAAACAAAACGCGGGTCGTAGGCTTTGCCGCACATGGCATAGTGTCCCGCGCCGAAGGAGCCGCCTACGATCACGGCGATCTTGGGCACCACGGAATTGGCAACGGCATTCACCATTTTGGCGCCGGCTTTGATGATGCCGCTCCATTCGGCATCGCGGCCCACCATGAAGCCGTTCACGTCATGCAGGAAGACGAGCGGTACCAGGTTCTGGTTGCAGTCCATGATGAAGCGGGCGGCCTTTTCGGCGCTTTCGGTATAGATCACGCGCCCGACCTCAAGATGCTTTTCGCCGGAGTGAGGGTCGGTCTGCTGCATGGAGAGCGCCTGGTTAGCGACCAAGCCCACGGCAAATCCCCCGATGCGCGCCAAGCCGCAGATCACCGTCTTGCCGTATTCGGCTTTGTATTCGTCAAAGCGGCTGCCGTCCACGATGCGCGCGATGATCTCCTTCATGTCATACGGACGCAGACCGTCAGACTCAAAGATGCCGTAGACCTCTTCTGCCGCGTAGGCCGGCTTCTCTGCCTTGTTTCGATCAAAGACGCGATCGAAGTGCGCCGCCGGCTTGTGGCCCAACTTGCTGACTAAGGAGCGAATGCGCTCCAAGCAGGCTTCGTCATTGGGCTCGCGATAGTCGATGGTTCCGGCAATCTGTGCGTGCATAGCCGCGCCGCCCAACTCCTCGGCCGTATACCTTGCGCCGATGGCCGCCTGCACCAGCGCCGGACCGGCCAGAAAAAGCCCGCTGCCTTCCGTCATCAGGATGGTGTCGCACATCACCGGCAGGTAAGCGCCCCCGGCCACGCACATGCCCATGATGGCCGTGATCTGGGGAATGCCCATCGCCGACATCACCGCATTGTTGCGGAAGACGCGGCCAAAGTCGTCGGTGTCCGGGAAGACGTCTTCCTGCAGCGGCAGGAAAACGCCGGCGGAGTCCACGAGGTAGATCGTCGGGATGTGGTTCTCGATCGCGATGTTCTGAGCGCGAAGCACCTTCTTGGCGGTCATGGGGAAGAACGCGCCGGCTTTCACCGTGGCGTCGTTCACGATGAGCATGAACAGGCGCCCTTGGACGCGTCCCAGGCCGGTCACCACGCCTGCGGAAGGCGCGCCACCCCACTCTTCATACATTTCGTAAGCGGCGTATAAGCCCAGCTCAAAGAATTCCGTCTCCGGATCAATCAGCAAACGAATGCGTTCACGCGCTGTCAACCGCTTCTTGGCATGCTGGGATTCGATCCCTTTTTCTCCGCCGCCCTGGTGAATCTGTTCTTCTTCATTGCGGATGACCGACACGCGCTCCGCCATGGCTCGCATGTTTTTCTCGAAACGGGCAGACGTGGCGTCGATCTTGCTGATGATCTTGTTGGAAGGATCAGGCATGGCGGACTGGCTAGGTTAACTGAATGATAGAAACGCACGCAAACGTGGGACGCAAGGCAACACCCACAACGGAGACGCGGAGACGCGGAGAAGAAGAGAGAGAAGGGAGGTTCTAGCCGCGAATGCCGCGAACCAACACCAAGACACGGTCGGGGAGCCCGAACTGGCTGAATAGATTGACACTTCGGCGCCTGAGCCGCTTATTCCTGGTTCCTTAGCGTTTCTTCGCGCGATTCGCGGCTGATTTTTGCCGTTCTCCGTGCCTCCCTGTCTCCGTGGTAGGTGTTCACCAGAAATGCGCTGCAACTCAGAACTGGCTGATAGATTGACCCCTCGGCGTCGCCTGAGCGGCTTATCTTTTGGTTCCTTCGCGTTTCTTCGCGTGATTCGCGGCTAACTTTTGCCGCTCTCCGCGCCTCCGCGTCTCCGCAGTGAAAGATTCGCCTCAGTAGAAATCGCTGCAACTCAAAAAGAACCCGCAGGTTTCGCACTTGAGCTTGCAGCGCGCCTCGCGCATCTCCGAACCGCAGGTGGGACAGAAACGGCTGGCATCCAGCGGCTTCGGCGGCTTCGCGGCGGCTGCCGTCGGCTCGAGGTTAGGTTTCTCCACCATGGCTATCTTCCGGCAGTGTAATCCGATTTGGACTTCCTTGCACCTGGGAAAGCCCTCCTGAGCGGCGCGGCAACAGCCGGGTATTCTGCCTCATCTCATCCAGCAGCATTACTCGTGAAACGCCGGGGGCGGGCTCGTACGGGGCCATGGCCCCCAAGGGCGGTTTGGGGCGAGCGACAAAAGAATGAAAATCCTTGTTTTTGGCCTGACGATTTCCTCGTCGTGGGGCAACGGCCACGCGACTCCCTACCGCGCGATCCTGCGCGCGCTCGCCCGGATGGGGCACGAGGTGCACTTCTTCGAGAAGGACGTGGAGTATTACCGCTCCCGGCGCGACTTTGATCGCTGCGACTACTGCCACCTGACCATCTATGACGACTGGTCCAGCATCCGCCGCCAGGCGATGGAAGAAGCCCGATCGTGCGACGTGGTCATGACCGCCAGCTATCTGCCCGAAGGCCGGCGCATTAACGATGAGATGCTTGAGCTGGACGGCCCCTTGCGCGTGTACTACGATCTCGACACGCCGATCACGCTGCGCCGCCTCGAAGCAGGGGCGGTCGAGTACGTGGACCGCAACCAGATAGCTGCTTTCGATCTGGTGCTGTCGTTTGTAGGCGGCCCGGCTCTAGCCGAACTGGAGAAGAGGCACGGCGCCGGCATGGCCAGGGCCCTCTACGGCTGCGTTGATCCTGACGAGTATCGCCGCGTGGAGCCAACGGGGGACTTTGCGTGCGACCTGAGTTATATGGCCACCTTCGCGCCCGACCGCCAGAAGAAAATGGACGCCCTGTTCCTGGAGCCGGCGCGCCGCCATCCGCAAAAGCGTTTTATGCTGGCGGGTTCCATGTATCCCTGGAACTGGCCGTGGCCGGAAAACGTGCGCCGGGCCGAGCACGTGCCGCCACAGTCACATCCGCGGTTCTATTCGTCTTCACGGATCACCCTGAACCTTACCCGTGCCGAGATGGCGCACAACGGCTGGTGTCCCTCGGGACGTTTCTTCGAAGCCGCCGCCTGCGGAACTCCAGTTATCAGCGACTGGTGGGAAGGCTTGGACTGGTTCTTTGACGTGGTGCACGATATTCGCGTGGTCGCCTGCCCCGAGCACGTGGAGAACGCCCTCAATATGCCTGACCCGGAATTGCGTGCCCTGGCTGCGCACGCGCGCGAGCGCACGCTCGACGACCACACGGGGCAGGTCCGCGCGGGTCAGTTGCTGCAATATCTGGAAGAAGCACGCGCCGCAAGCGCACACCTCAAGAGCGAGAGCGCGCGATGATCGGCATCATCCCCGCTGCCGGCGCCGGACAGCGTATCCAGCCGTTGGGCTGCTCCAAAGAGCTGCTGCCGGTGGGATCACGCATGGTAGAAGGCGTGGAGCGGCCCAAAGCCGTCTCCGAGTACCTGGTGGAACGGATGATCGCTGCCGGCGCCACCCAGATCTGTATGATCATCTCGGGAGAGAAGACAGACATCGTCAAGTACTACGCTGAGCGCAGCTTCGGCGCCGAGGTTTTTTACGTGGTGCAGCAAAAACCGCAGGGCCTGTGCGACGCGCTTTTCCGCGCCGCGCCCTTGGCGCGCCGCCATGAGCAGGTGCTCATCGGCCTTCCCGATACCATCTGGTTCCCGGAAGACGCTTACCTGCCGGCCCTTGACTTCCCGGCAACGGACTTGAATCTGGTGCTCTTCCCGGTCGCTGCCCCGTCCTGTTTCGATGCTGTCGTCTGCGACGAACTGGGCTATGTCCAGGAGGTCCAGGTCAAGAAACCCAACCCCGGATCGCACTGGATCTGGGGCGCCGTGACCACGACCGGCGAATGCTTCTACCGGCTGAAGCTGCTGTGGGAATCCCGCCGCTGCTCCGATCAATACCTCGGAGGCCTGCTGAACGCGTACCTCGCCAACGGCAACGTGATCCGGGGTGTGTGCTCCGGCCAGACTTATATGGATGTAGGAACCCTGGAGGGCTACCGCGCGGCACAAGACTTTTTGCGTGGGGATCACAGGTCGTCGCGCGCCGCCTGAGGGCGTTGGAGCGACCGGGGCCTTCAAGCTGCGGGCCGGAGCCGCGGGGTCAGGCGCCGGCGCGGAGGATATCGCGAATCTCGCGATTGATCCTGGCGCAATCGCGCCCCGCCTTGTCCACCAGATCGGCCCACTTCTTGGCGTCGTCCTCGAGCTTCATCTGCGCCAGCAGATACGAAGCCTGCATGATGGTCTCGATGGAATTGCTGAGATCGTGCGCCAGGGCCCGCAGCTTGGTGTTGATCTCCGGCGGGATTTTTGCCGTGGTCTCCATTTTCTTTCGCGCACTCATTTGATCTTAATTTGCGAGTGAACTGCTCGAGGCACCAGGATCTATGTTACATCTCGATGGCCACTTAGACGCAACACGTTGCCAATTAGTTATCCCTGCCGTCTCGTCCTTTCCCCGAGCGTTCCCCAGGAGTTGCTCGCATGCCGCTGCGCCTTCTCCATGCGGGTAGCGCCGCCGGTGGCTCCAATTCCTTAATCCTCGCCGATCATTCTTCGTAACACCCGTTAAGGCGAAAACTCGGCTCCAATCGAGGCCTTTCGCCGAGTGTGGCCAGGACACCGGTTCCCTAGAATCCTCGCAGTCCACTCAACTCAACGCTCCCGTTGATGTGAAGTAGTTTTTCGTCGTCCCCAGGACGGCGAGTTCTGGGGTATCCGTTTTGCAAAAATTCGTTCTGTTTTATCTCGCACTCTTTTTACTTGTGTCTTCCTGTCTTGCTTTAGCGGCAACGCCGTTCACGCCGACCACGACCCTCGCCGCGGAGACCGGCAACAACACCAGCGCGGCTGCGGCGTTTACCGGCCAGCCGAACGGCAACATTGCCGGCGCCAACATCAGCAAGGTGCCCATGCGCTCGCTGCTGTATACCGGTTCCACAGCCAAGATCTACGCGCACTTTGTGCCCTGGTTCGGCTTTGGCGACCACGTGAGCGTGGGCTACACCTCGAATGACGTGGCCCAGGTCCAGGCCCAGGTGGCTGACATGACCAGCCGCGGGTTTGACGGCGTGGTCATTGACTGGTACGGACGCGGAACTCTGAACCATAATTTTGTCTTTTACGACCAGGCGACGCAAGACATGATGCACGAGGCCGAGGCGCATCCCGGCTTCACCTTCGCCGTTATGGAAGACGTGGGCGCGCTCAAGCAATGCAGTTCCACGCCGGGTTGTAACGTCACTCAGACCATGATTGACGATCTCAACTATGCCAACACCACGTATTGGAACTCGCCGGCTTACCTGCGTTTCAATGGCCGCCCGGTGGTTTATTTCTTTGGCGAAGAGGCATACACCATTGACTGGAACTTGGCGCGAAGCCAGGTCGCCGGGAATCCTGTGTTCGTCTTCCGTAACGCCGGAGGTTTCAGCTACGCCCAGGCCGGTGGCGGATATTCGTGGGTTGAGCCCACCACCACCGGCTTGACCTACCTCGATGGCTTTTACACTGCCGCGAAAACCTTTCCCGCGGATTACGTTACCGGCTCCGCGTACAAGGGCTTTAACGACTCCATCGCTGCCTGGACCGCGCACCGCCTGACGGCCCAAAATTGTGGGCAGACCTGGCTCACCAGCGTCGCCGAAGCCGGCAAGTACTACTCTGCCTCCAACCAATTGTTCGGCATCCAGCTGGTGACCTGGAATGACTACGAGGAAGGCACCGAGATTGAGACCGGCATCGACAATTGCGTGGCCGTGAACGCCTCCGTTTCCGGCACGGTGGTTTCCTGGAGCATCACGGGACAGATGAATACGGTGGATCACTTCTCCATCTATGTCTCCCAGGACGGACAGAACCTCATGTGGCTTGCCGACCAGGCCACCACCGTCACGTCGCTCGACCTGGCCCAGTTCGGCGTGCCCTCCGGCAATTACACGGTCTTCGTTAAGGCCACGGGCAAGCCCTCGTTGACCAACAAAATGTCCAACGGCGCGCAAGTCACGCTTGCGGGCGGACCGAGTACGCCGCCGGTTACGGCCAGCTTTGCCATCACCGCGCCCTCCGGCAGCACGGCCACGATCAAGGCCGGACAGACGGCGAACTATTCGCTGCAACTGGCCGCAACCGGCGCGCCGGCGAGCGTCACGGTTACCTGCGCGGACGCGGCGCCCAAGAGCGCGTGTACAGCGCCGGGCACCGCGCTCTCCGTCACGCCGGGCACGCCGGTGAACGTGCCCGTCAGCGTCACCACAACCGCGAATGCAGCCGTGCTGCCCGGCCCCAGCGGAAAGCTGGGCCCGCCGGCTGGATGGCTGCCGGTGGCTTCTCTGGCCACCGTCTTGCTCTTTTTCTTTGGAGGTAAGCAGCACCTGCAGGCGGCAGGACGTCTGCTGGCGTCGTGGTCCCCAATGGCAGCGAAGTACCGCCATGCTTTCGGCTTTCGATTCTCGGAACGGAGATACTCCCCGCGAAAGTATGCCCTTGCCGCACCTCTAGTCCTGCTGGCCGGTTTGGCCGTGATGGCCGGATGTGGTGGCGCCGCGACGAAGACGCCCAACGCCCCAACGCCGCCCTACAACGGAACTCCGATTAACAGTTACACGCTCACCGTCACGGCTACCTCCGGCGGCGTCACCCAGAGTCAGCAGTTGACATTGACCGTCCAGTAAGCGCGAAGGGAATCCAGATCCCGTTTCCGTGGTTCCCCAGAGCAGAATAGCCCGCCCAGCCTGGGACGCTTTACGCACTAGCAATCGCCAAGCGTTTAGAATCTTGGTAGCGCTTGTGGTGTCTAATATCTGATAGTGGTGTCGCGATACCCGGGTGTTGCGCAAGAGCTCCGCTGCTTGCCCGGCTCTGGAGCGTGGCGCAAGAGGTTCGTTGATGAAAAAGCACATCTCCATTTTGGCTTGGTTGTGCCTCTCCGTGGTTCCGCTCCTCGCCAAGGAGCCAGGACTGCTGCCGCCGACATTTAACGGTTGGCAGCTCAATCAACGGAACGTAAAGACAGGGGCCGATGCCAGCGCCGCCGATCCCGTCGATTTTGCCGTGCTCAAGGAATATGGTTTCTCTGATTTCGAGAACGGCACGTACACCCGCAACGGCCGCACCATGCAGGTGAAGGCCGCCCGGTTCAATGACGCCAGCGGCGCCTTCGGAGCCTACACGTTCTACGTGCAGCCACAGATGCAGGCGGAAACTATCGGTGATGCCGGCGCCTCCAACAACACTCGCGTCCTGTTTTACAGCGGCAACATCCTGGTCGACGCAACCCTGGAGCGGGTGACCGCCATGTCTGCGGCCGACCTGCGGGCGCTCGCTGTTGCCCTGCCCCGTCCCCGCGGCAACGTTTCCGCGCTGCCGGCTTTGCCCAAGTACGTGCCCAAGCAGTCCTTGCTGCCCAATACGGAACGCTACATCGTAGGACCCGTGGCCCTGGGGCGTCTGGGCGTGCCCATCCCCGCGGACCTGGTCGACTTCAGCAAGGCTCCCGACGTGGAGCTTGCGAAGTATCGCAGCACCGCCGGTTACGCCGACCTGACACTCATCGAATATCCCACGCCGCAGATTGCTGCCGAGCGCCTGCGTGCCTGGCAGGCGGCGCTGGCTGGAGCAGCGTTTCGTTTCAAACGCTCGGGGCCCATCCTGGCCGCGGTCAGCGGCGATATCTCGGAAAGCGAAGCGCAATCGCTTCTGGCCCAAATCAACTACGACGCCGATGTCACCTGGAACCAATCCGCCAGGCCCAATCGCCTTGAGGACAGGGGCGCCTTCATCGTGGCGGAGGTTCTGCTCATCCTGATGGTTCTCGCCGTGGGGTTGATTCTGGGACTCGCGTTCGGTGGTTTCCGCGTCATCGCCAAGAAACTCTTCCCCAACCGCGGCTTTGACCGGCCTGAAGAGGCAGAAATCATCAGTCTGAACCTAAAGGGACCTCAGTAAAGCTCTGAAAAGCATCAAGTTAAGTGTTTCCCCTGGGCGGTAGTGACAAATTCTGTCATTTTAGTGAGAATGTTGACGACATCGGTAAGATGTTGAAAATAAAGGTGTTTATTCTGGAGAAATTCCTTGACACTGGCTTTCGGCCCCTCATAAGATTTTTGCCAGAAAGTTCTGATGGTTTTTCGAACCTCCGTTGGAACTATTCTCCCTTGAAAGAAAGGCCGTCCAAAGTTGCTGGACGGCCTTTCGTTTGTTTCTGTCGCTTCGCTCCAGGCGCTCGAGAGTTCGGCTTCGGGAAAAATCCTTCTGCTCCTGACGCGCGGCTCGGCGGCCCTTGGGTCTCGCGGCATAGTTTCGTGTTGGGGGGACGGTTGCTTCGCTTCAGCCGCGAATGCACGTGAACCAGTCCGAATAGCACCTTCAGATTACCGCCGAATGGGCCCAAATTTTGCGCAGACCATTTTCTGCTGCAAACATCTCCGGATGAATCGCCGCTGCCAGGGCATGCAGTCCCTGCAGCAGAGTGCTAGCCGGAGTGTTGAGGAACTCGTCGTTGATGCAGTACACGCGGCCGTCGCGTCCAGCCTTGGTCTGCTCCCAGCCGCGGCGGGCGACGATCTTTTCGAGCGGCACGCGATCGCCGGCGCCGCACCAAGCGGCAATGATCACTCCAGGGTCGGCGGCAGCCACCTGGTCCTCTGTGGTTTGCTTGCCGGGTTCGCCGAAAAAGCGGCCGCCCGCGGCTTCCACCAACTCGGCTACCCAGCGCTGCGACAGGATCAGCGGCTTGCCCCACTCTTCGCAGTAGACCAGCGGCTTAGGCAGGTTGATGGTTTTGTGCCGGACCGCCGCAAGTTCATTCTGCATCCGCGTGATCAGCGCCAGGCCTCTGGCTTCGGCAGCACCCGGCTGTTCCGAACTTACCACGCGCGCGATGTGCATGATGTCGTGATAAACGTCTTCCAGACACTTCGGCGCCAGGCCCAGGAAGGGAATGCCGCACTTCATGATCTCGGCGAGGGACTCGATCTGATAAGGGACGGAAGCGATGACCAGATCCGGCTGCGTTGCCAGAATCTCGCCGGCCTTGGCGGTCCAGGAGTCGTGAATAATGGCGCAGGCGTAGGATTCGTTCTTGGCGCTCGCGCCATCTCGCAACTCCGGGACTACGTCCAGACAATACCGAGTGCAGGCGACAAGCCGTTCCAGCAGGCCCAGGTCGCGGAGTGTAACCGTCACGCTGGGCTGAAGAGATACCACTCGCTGCGGCAGCCGGGTTTCTGGCATGATGGGATTATAGATTGAGCGGTTTTGCGGGCGTGAGCGAGGCGAAGCCGAGCGGGAGTCGGGGTCCCCGGCGCGCCCGGTTTTGGCGCGCTGGGGTGAGAGCCAGCAGGCGAAATCCCGAGCGGCGCCAGGGATCTCCATCAGACGAAGGCAAAGTGAGCTATTCTGAGACAGTTCTCGACCATTTTGAGCGTCCGCGCAATGTGGGCGATCTGGCCAACGCCGATGCCGAGGTCCGTCTGGAACATCCCGTCTGCGGCGACATTATGAAACTGGCGGTTAAGCTTGCCGACGGCCGGATTGGCGAGGTCCGTTTCCGCACCCACGGTTGCGTAGCGTCGATTGCTGCCGGCTCGTGTTTGACCGAAATGATCGCGGGCAAGTCCCTGTCGGAAGCCGCGGCCCTCAAGCGTGAACAACTGGAGGAAGCCCTGGGCGGGCTCTCCAATGCCTCCATCCATGCATCTCACCTGGCGATGGACGCGCTGCAGCAGGTGCTCAAGAAGTTGCACCGCACCGGGTAGCTCTTTCGCGGCCCCATTTCTCAAAGGCATTGACCTTAGGTGCAGCGGCGGTTGTTGCCTGACGCGAACAAAAGCTGATCTGTTTTGACGTAAATGCGGGTACAATATGGAACCATTCGCCCGGGAGTGGCGCGAAAGGAAGTCAATATGTCCCTATTGATACTTCTTCTCGTCTCGATCAGTTCGCTCTTCGTCCCAGACCCTGCAACCGCTGGGGTCAAGATCGTAACCCGCCAAGTCAGCGGCGGGTTCTCAGACACCCGAACTGAATACCTTACCGCGAACCGTCTGCGCAGTGAATGGCAGACCCACGTGGGAGAGCTGACCGGGCCGCCCATGGCCAGTATCGTCCAGCGCGGCGCCACCAGCCGGGTGTTTTTGATGGATCTGCAAGCGCATGAATACGTGACCTACGAGACGGACTCCCAGGGGTCGGCCCTGGGCACGAAGCCCCGGACGTTCGCCAGCTCGGGCGGCGTACTCGAGATCTGGATCGATAACACCGATACCGGCGAGCGCCTGCTCATGTTCGGCCACATGGCCCGGCACATCATTACGCGGGAGAAGCGCATCGCCAGTCCGGGAGCGTGTTCGCGGAGCTCTGAAAGTGAAAGCGACGGCTGGTATATCGATGACTCGGTCATGCCGGAATGGAATCGTCAGAGGAAGCCAGGAGGGGGCGTGGTGGTGGCCTCCATGGTGGCCGTCAGTTCGGTCAGCGCGTGCTTCGACAGAATGGACACGATCCAGGTCCATCGCACCGGTGTCGAGCCCGGTTTTCCCCTCAAGATCACGACCACGATGAAGAGCGAGGTTCCGTCACTCGATGGCGGCGCCAGGCTGGTGGCCTCCAACTGGGGTTCGGAAGTGATGGAGTTCAAGGAAGGCCCGCTGGATCCGTCGCTCTTCGATGTCCCGGTCGACTTTCATAAAGTCGATGCCCTCAAGAACTGGAGTGCCCCCGCGCCGCGCCGGCAGCTTACCGGCTGGGAATGGTTCAAGGAAAAGCTGTCGCAGATCTTTCAGTAACCGCTGGAAACAAAACTTACTCCGAATTTTCGCGGATGAGCGGGGATGCGGTCCAGGCGGATCCATGCTGCCAACGTCGAAATCGTTCAAGGCTCTGGTGCTGAGCCACGAATCCTCACCAATCCCTTCAGCTGATGCCCACCTGTCTTCTTGATCGGTTGGTATAGGCGTCGGGTGGCGCAACGCTTTTCATCGTGTCCCTTCCGGCCAATAGATTCGCCACGCCTTTTTTTTCGCGATCGCCTCCAAGTCGGCGTTTGGGTTGACGGCTACCGAGTGCCGCGCCATCTCCAGCATGGCCAGGTCGTGAATCGAATTGCCAAGACATGCGTCTACCGGACGGCCCACAACTTCATGGATGGCCGTGGCCTTCGCTGGGCCACTAGGGACACGGACCAGGCGGTCTGTGGCCCGTCCCTGTTCGACATGAACGCTGGCGGCCAGCACGTTCTCCGCGGGAATGCCAAAGCGCTTGACTCCGGCGCGCACCGACCACAGGTTGGTGGAAGAGACGGCCCACAGTTCGCATCCCGCGCCGGCAAGAGCGTGAGTGAGCTGCAGCATCTCCGGGAAAATCCGCTTGGCCACCACGCTCGCGAAGAACTCTTCTGCTTCCTCCTCCAGAAGACGCTCGCGAAGGCCGGCGTTGATGGTAACCATTTCACCGCACATCACCTCTTCCTCCACTTTGCCGGCTAGGTAGGTCTGGTATCGGGCGAGCGCCCAATCGGCCAATTGGGCAGGGAGCAGGTTGCGATCGATTTCCCAGTAGAAAAAGTCAGCGCCGGAGTCACCGCTCCATAGCGTGCCGTCGCAGTCGAAGACTGCTAGCTTGGGGCCAAGGGCGAGGATGGAATCGACAAACTGCTGGGCGGTGGGTGAGAGAGTAGTATCGGTCTTCAAGCAGGCATCCCTGAGGTGAGCTTGGCGAAGTCTTCCGGGGTGTCCACGTTAGCGGCCACCAGGGGGTCGCTCACGGACAAATAGAGGATATGGCTTTGCAGTGAGTGCTCGACCTCGCGGGCGGAGCTGGAGTCCGGGGCGTCCAGGAAAGCGCTCATCATCTCCCGCCCAATGGCGATGGGATGTCCGTGCTTGCCGGCATACTCCGGCACCACCGCCCAGGTCTGGTCGCCAGCAGTCAAAAACTCATTCTTGATGCTTGCGATCGTGCCTACGCCGGCCGACGGACGATCCACGAGCGTGATGAGGGCGGCATCGCGGCCCCGGTTCAGCACTTCCTGCAAGCCGACTTTCAGGGAACTGAACTGCCCCTTCGCGGGGTCGGGGTTGATGACCATGAAAGCGGCGTTGGCGTTTACGATCGGGGCCAGGTCGCCGGCATTCGCGCCCGCCACTACGATCACAAGATCGGTCGCAGGCTGAAGAGCGGTGATGGCGGCCGAGAGAAATGTGCCCCCGCGCCACGGAAGCAGGGCCTTGTCGCGTCCCATGCGTGACGACGCGCCCGCAGCCAGAACAACGCCGGCAAATGAAGGTGCTAGAGCCATGGTGATTTTGTAATTGAGTAATTTCGTAATCTGGTAATTGAGTAATCGCCCGGAGCACCGCATCACGCTTTTCAATTACCCAATTACCAACTTACTCAATTACCCAATCTTTCTTCTTCAGGATCTCCGCGGCCTTGACGCTCTTCATGTGCGGCAAGGGCGTCTCCGAGCCGCGGCGCTTGGCGATCAGCTCGGCCACTATGGAAACCGCAATCTCCTCCGGGGTGATGGCGCCGATATCGATGCCTACCGGAGCGTACACGCGGGCCAGCCTCTCCGCGGGGATGCCTTCTTTCTCGAGTTCCTTGCCAATGGCGATGGTCTTGCGTTGCGAGCCGATCATGCCGACGTAGCGCGCCGGCGTACCTACAGCCCAGCGGAGCACGCGCATGTCGTCGCGATGGCCTCGGGTGACGATCACGATGTACGAAGATTCACTCGGCGCGAGCTGGGCCATTACCTGCTCGTATTCTTCGGCGTACACGTCCCGCGCATCCGGGAACCGCTCGCGGTTGGCGTACCTTTCCCGATCGTCGGTGACAACCACGTCAAATCCCGCGAGTCGCGCGACCTTATACAGGGCCCAGGCCACGTGTCCGGCGCCGAAAATGTAGAGCGTGGAAACCGGCATCACCGGCTCCACGAAAACTTCCAGCGTCCCGCCGCAGACCAGGCCGGTGTCGTACTTGGGATTGTTGTTGAGGTTAAAGCTGAGGGTCTGCGGCTTTTCCGACTTCATCACCTCGCGCGCCGCCTCCCAGACCTCGGCCTCCACGCAGCCGCCGCCGATGGTCCCGACGATGGAGCCGTCGTCCCGCACCAGCATCTTGGCCGACTCAAATGACGGGATCGAGCCGCGCACGTTGATGATGGTGGCCAGCGCCCCGCGACGGCCTTCCCGGCGCAGACTCGTGATTTCTTCGTAGATGTCCACTGGAGGTATTGTAATCGAGTGCACGGAAAAACCTACCACGGAGACACGGAGGCTCGGAGGAATTGGGGAATGGCTTTGAACGAACTCAGCCGTAAGATAGCTAAGACAAAACGACCATCGCCAAGGCGCCAAGGGGGTTACTTGAAATCGAAACCCAAGTCGGTTGACCAGGCAAACGGGAATATTGACGTCGAAATCTCGTGGTGGCAAACGAGTGAATGGCTCTCCTTTGCTCTAGCGTGTCTGGCAGCGGGGGCGTTACTTGATGAAATCGTTGGTCATTCGTTCTTCCGCGGTTTTCGCCACGGTGCACTTGTTTACAGCATTGCTCTCCCGCTAATAACATTTCTTGGCCTGAGCTTTTACGCGACAGCGACCCATGAACTGGGAATACTGAGGAGTTTGCCGCACGAGCTTGGACCAAGATTGGCGCATGAGCACATCTGCAACCGATGCTCGACGCGTTGGAATTGTGCAAGGCCATACTACTGTAAAGATATTGATTATGTGGTCTGTGCAACTTGTCAGGGGGAGCAGGGTTGAATAGCAAATCGACGCTACCCCGTCTTCGGGTTTGGCGTTTCTCGGTGTGAGAGTTTCGATTACCCACTTACCAAATTACTCAATTACCAATTCTTCTCCGCGTCTCCGTGCCTCCGTGGCGGATTTTCTGTTAAATTCACTTGTTTGCCAAGGAGCCAGCATGAAGGCCATCCGCTTCCACGAATTCGGCGGTCCGGAAGTTCTGAAATACGAAGACGTCCCCGATCTCCGGCCGCGCAAAGACCAGGTGCTGATCCGGGTGAAGGCCTGCGCCCTGAACCATCTGGACCTTTTCATCCGCAAGGGGCTGCCGGGCGTGAAACTGCCGCATATCAACGGCAGCGATGTCTCCGGCATCGTCAGCGAAGTGGGCGAATATATCACTGACCTTCGGCCGGGACAGCGGGTGCTGCTGGCGCCACACACATTTTGCGGCGTCTGCCCGGCCTGCACCCGGGGCCAGCAGAACTTTTGCCCGCAGTACAGCGTGCTGGGCTACCTGAACGACGGCGGCAACGCCGAGTTCATCACCGTGCCTCGCGTGAACGTGCTGCCTATTGAGGGCGAGCTGACCTTTGACGAAGCCGCCTCGTTGCCGCTGGTGTCGCTCACGGCCTGGCACATGCTGGTCGGACGCTGTGGGATCAAGCCCGGCGACACGGTACTGGTGTTGGGTGGAGGCTCAGGCATCGGCTCCATCGCCATTCAAATTTGCAAGATGTTCGGTGCGGTCTGCATCGCCACCGCCGGCGATGAAAGCAAAATGGAGCAGTGCCGCGACCTCGGCGCCGACTACACCATCAATCATTACCAGCAGAAGATCGGCGAAGAGGTCAAGAACATTACCAACCGCGGCATGTGCGACATCGTGTTTGAGCACGTGGGCCAAGCCACCTGGGCCGAAAGCATGAAGTCGCTCAAGCCGGGCGGGAAGCTCGTGACCTGCGGCGCCACCACGGGCCCAGGGGCCAGCTTTGATATCCGCTTCCTCTTCGCCCGCCAGCTCTCCTTCCTGGGCTCGTTCATGGGCACGCAAGGCGAGTTCCATGAGGTGATGAAGCACATCTTTGCCGGCAAGATCAAGCCGGTGGTGGACAAGAGCTTTCCCTTGCGTGAGGCTGCCGCTGCCCATGAGCGTCTGGAGAAGAGCGAGCAGTTCGGAAAGATCATCTTGAACCCCTGACGGCGCGATCTGTATCTGCGCTGGCCTTGCTAACCGCGCACCACGCGGAGCGTCCAACTCACGAGTCGCCGGGATGCAGGCCTTTCTTCAAGACGTCAGGTTCGCGCTTCGCACACTGGCCAGGAACCGCCGCTTCACCATCGTGGCTGTTCTGACGCTGGGCCTCGGCCTGGGTGCTACCATCGCGATCTTCGGCGTGGTGCAGGGTGTATTGCTGCGCAGCCTGCCTTACCAGGACCCCGAGCGGCTGGTCTTCATCTCGCAAACCGACGGGCCGGGAACCACGCCGTTCCCCATCAGCTCTCCCGGCCATTTTCGAGATTACCGCGAACAAGCGCGGCAGTTTGAAGGCTTCGCTGCGGGTTTTTCTTTCCTGCAAACTCTCGACAGCCTTCAGGGCGGCGTTCAAGCCGAGCAGGTGGATGGCGCAATCGTGACCGCCAACTTCTTTCCCCTTTTGGGGGTTTCCCTCGCCCGGGGACGAAATTTCCTGCCCGAAGAAGAAATTGTGAACGGCCCCCAGGTCGTTATCCTGAGTGAGCGGCTGTGGCGCGGGCGCTACGCCGCCGACCCCAAACTGGTGGGTAGTTCGATCCGCATGAACGGGCAGGACTTCACGGTGGTGGGAATCCTGCCCGAGGGCTTCAAGCTATACCTGCCCTCAGACCGAATTTTCCTGAAGGACTCTGAAGTCTGGATGCCGGCGCAGATTGACTATGCGGCCGCGGCCGCGCGCCGACAAGCGGGCTTTCTGGCTGTCATCGGCAAGCTCAAGAAGGGCGTGACGCTTGCCAGCGCGCAGACGGAGATGGACCGCATTGCCGAGAACTTCCGTCGGGAGTATCGAGTCGACAAGTTGGCCGACCTGCATGTCAGAGTGCTTTCCATGCTCGATCTGGTGGTGAAACACGTACGCCCGGCTCTGCTAACCATCATGGCGGTAGTGGGGCTGGTTCTGATGATTGCTTGCGCCAACGTCGCTAACTTGTGTCTCGCGCGCGGGACCGAGCGTCAGAAGGAAATTGCCATACGCACCGCGCTGGGAGCAAGCCGTGGGCGAGTGATCCGCCAGATCCTCACCGAGAACCTGGTGCTCTCATTCCTGGGATTGGCTGCCGGTCTGCTCATCGCCGCTCTAGGACTGCGGCTCTTGTGGGCCTTGCGCCCCCCGAATGTCCCCCGCCTGGAAAATATTCGGCTTGACTCGACGGTATTGGCTTTCGCGGTAGCCGCCACGGTGCTAACGGCGTTGCTTTTTGGGTTGCTTCCCGCCCTGGCGGCCACGCCCGAGGCATTAAAGGAAGCTGGTCGAGGCACCGCGGGTGCGGGACGGCGCTCCGTGCGTTCCGCTCTGATCGTAGGGCAAATTGCCGTCTCCCTGGTGGTGCTTCTCACCGCCGGACTCCTGCTGCGCAGCTTTGCCGCGCTGGAGCGGGTGGAGACCGGGTTCATTCGAGGAAATGTCTTCACGTTTCAAGTTGCCCTTCCTTTTTCGCGGTACAACACCCTTACAGCCGCACGGTTTTACAAGAACCTTGAGGACGAACTGCGGGCTCTGCCCGGAGTCCAGGCAGTCGGGGCAATCAATCTCCTGCCTCTGGGCAGCACTTCCAATCCTTTTGGTTGGGCGTCGGAAGCCGCCCCCGACCAATGGGCGGCCCAGGCCGCGGATACCCGGATTGTGACTCCGGAATATTTCAGCACCATGGGAATCAAGCTGCTTTCCGGCCGCCTGTTCACCGAGCATGATGATCCCAGCCGGCCTTATGAGGTTGTGGTGGACGATGTTCTTGCGCGCCGCGCCTGGCCGGGCACAAACGCAGTAGGCCGGAAGGTGAACATGACCACTTTTCACGACAATGCTCCGCCGACCAAGGAATGGTGGCAGGTGATCGGCGTGGTGCAGCATGTCCACAACGAGAGCTTGACGGAAGCGGGCATGCTGCAGATCTACCGGCCGCTTCTTCAGGATCCCAATCTGAACATGACCATGGTCGTGAGATCGACAACCGACCCAGTTGGACTACAGAGAGCCGCTGAGGTAGTGCTGCATAAGCTGGACAAAGACGTTCCCTTGCATCAGGCACAAACCATGAATGGCTACATCAAAATCGCGCAGGCGCCCATGGCCTTCAATCTGATTCTGGTCGGCGCCTTTGCGTTGATTGCGCTGGCGCTGGCTTCGGTGGGACTCTATGGCGTAGTCGCTTACCTGGTTACCCAGAGGACACGGGAAATAGGCGTTCGGATCGCGCTCGGCGCGCAACGGGGCCAGATATTGCAGCTCATCCTGGGTTATGGCCTGAAGCTGACCGCAGTCGGCCTGGCTGCGGGCGTGTTGATCTCACTAGCCGTTTCCCGGGTTATTTCGAATCAGCTCTTTGAAGTCAGGGCCACGGACCTGGCCACATACATCCTCACGCCGCTTGTCCTGGCGGCTGTCGCTATGCTGGCGAGCTACCTCCCCAGCCGTCGCGCCGCCAACCTGGACCCTATGCAAGCCCTCCGCCACGATGGCCAGTAAACGCCTTACCGCCGGCTCTTCATTTAAGATGAGCCTGCTGCTTTCCTGAATCATGAATACTGCCGCCGCCCTTTCGACTCCTCGTGACGAAAACCGTTTCACCTCCGGCCCGGCCATCGTGCTTTACATCGCCGGAGCCAAACTGCTATTGCATCTGCTGACCGCAGGCCGCTACGGGATCTTCCGCGACGAGATGTATTACCTGGCTTGCTCGCGACACATGGCCTGGGGCTATGTTGACCATCCGCCTGCGACGGTGTGTATCGCGTGGCTGGCGCGGCACCTCTTCGGCGAATCTCCGTGGGGCGTGCGGCTATTTCCAGCACTGGCCGGGGCTGCCCTGGTGTGGCTGACGGGCAAGCTGGCGCGCGACATGGGAGGCGGCCGCTATGCCCAGGCGCTCGCGGCGCTCGCCGTGGTGGTGGTTCCCATATATCTGGTTTCGCACCATTTGTTGACGGACAACGCTTTCGAACCGCTCATCTGGATGGGTTGCGTGTGGCTTGTGGTCCGGGCCATCAACACCGGCGACGCGCGTTCCTGGCTCTGGTTCGGCGGGTTGGCCGGTGTGGGCTTTGAGGCCAAGTATTCCATTGCTTTCTTGCTGCTGGGTCTGCTGGCCGGCGTGCTGCTCACTCCGGAGCGGCGGTTCCTCAAGAGCCGTTATCTCTGGCTGGGCATTCTGGCCTGCGCCGTAATTTCACTGCCCAATCTTCTCTGGCAGGTGCGAAACGATTTTCCTTTCCTCGAATTGATCCACAATATCCGTATGGGCAATCGCGATGTGGTGCGCGGCCCGGTCGCGTTCATCGCCGATCAGGCCCTGATCATGCATCCGGTTCTCTTTCCGCTTTGGGCCGGCGGATTGATCTGGCTTTTCGTTGGACGCAATGGCCGTCGCTATCGCCTGCTGGGCTGGGCCTTCCTGGTGGTTTTGATCACGCTCATCGCTCTTAAGGCCAAGAATTACTACGTCACTCCTGTCTATCCCATGCTGTTTGCCGCGGGCGCGGTCGGCTTGGAGCAAGTGACGCGGCAACGGCGGATTGGGTCGTTGATCCGGGCTGCGTATGCGGTGATCGTGATTGCCGGCGGTGCGGTCCTGGCGCCTTATGCTATGCCGATTCTCTCGCCCGAGAGCTTGATTCGGTATGAGAACCGGCTTCACCTGCAAGACGCTGGCCAGATCGAACACCAAAACAACGGTCCTTTGCCGCAGTGGTTTGCCGACGAGTTTGGCTGGCAGGAGATGGTCGAGAAAGTAGCCAATGTGTACAACGGTCTGCCGCCCGAGGAGCGGGCGCGCACGGCCATCTTCTCGAACGGCTGGGGCGAAGCCGTGGCGGTTGATTTCTACGGGCCGCGGTACGGACTGCCTCCGGCCATCAGCAAGCACAACAACTACTGGCTTTGGGGACCTCGGAACTACGACGGGAGCACCATGATCGTTCTGCGCAGCGATGGCAGCGGCGACCGCGAGCATTTTGAGAGCGTGGAGGCCGCGGGAACCGTGGCGCATCCCTACTCGCGGCGCGACGAGCACTTTACTATCTGGCTCTGCCGCGGGCCCAAGTTCAACCTGCAGGAAGTGTGGCCGAAGCTGAAGCAGTACGACTGATTTATCCGTGGAACATCTTCACCTGTGAACGCGTACCTACAGCCGTATGCATTCAAGGTCGCGATCGCTCACGCTGTTGATTTCCGGCGCTCTCTCTGCGGCCATGGGCTTATTTCACTTTTTCTTGCCGCGTGTTTTTTCGTGGGAAGCGGGCCTGAGGCACGCCGACCCAGAGTTAAGATGGGCGCTCTTCTCTCTGAACTGCTTTTTCAGCCTGCTGCTTCTTTGCGCGGGAGTGGCTGCAATCGCATCCTGGTGGCGGCCCGCACCCGGCGTTTCGAGTTCGCTGACGCTTGCTGCCTTCTGGTGCGTCAATGTAGCGTACCAATGGCTCGTTCCACCACCTTGGCCCCGAACCATCGCGCTTGCGCTTCTGGCATTCGCGGTCTTTGCAGCGGTGCTGTCCCTGTGGGCTGTCGCCGCATCACTGAAGCGCCCGCCGGATGCTCAGCCCTTCACGACTCTAGCGAAGGTCGGGATTTCAAAACGCTGAGGATTAGCCACCCGACCAAAGCGGGTTTCAATCTCGCGAGCTGTACGGCTTGATGTCATCAATAATCTCCGCCGCCTCACCCACGCGAATTACTCCGCCGGTGATCACTGAGGAGTCGAGAGCCGTACTGCCGTCAAGTTCGCGGACGATCCGGAGCAAGACGGACGGGTCGTGCTCCAGGGTGTCGGGATGGTACGTGGTCATCACGCAGCGGTCGCGCAATTTCTCCATGCGGATGCGAACCTTGCCGATGGCGAGAATCCTACCCGGCCACTTGCGTTCTTCGAGTTCAGGCACATACGCCAAGAAGATGTTCGGCCGCAGCCGGCGATGGTCGATGTTCAAGTATTGCGCCGCGCCGTCGGTCGCCACCAGCAGCGGCAGGACGTCAAACGCCTGCGGCGCGGGCACCTGTTCCAGGCTGACGTTTTCGCCTGCGGCCTTCGTGACCAGCTCCACAGCCTCGGGCGAATCCCAGCGAAAGCCGTTGATGGTGGGAACGCCGTCCAGGCCGATCCCTCCTTGCAAGCCCAGCATCGCCGGTTTGACCCGGGAGGTCAGGATGCGGCCGTTCAAGGCGCGTACCACAACGATTTCCCGGTCGCCGGGGATGCCAAGGGTTGTGACTTGAGCTTCCGTGAGACGTTCGCCCCTTAGGCTCTTGATGGGATAGCGCAAGAGTTCGGAAACATGCATCTTTCAAGTTTCGATGTCAAAGCGGCGGCCTCCGATTCTGCAATTTGCCTCAGATCGTTGTTTTGCGGCGAGTGACCCACTTGGCTGGTTGCTGATGGCTCTTTCCGTGGCAAGGCCGCAAACTTTCCTTCGCTGCAGCCCAAAAGCATTGCTACACTTCCATGATTCCTCATTGCTTACAAAGCAACTGGAGTGAGGTCTGATCAACATAGAAATATCTGCCGGCGGGGGTGACGCATGCCGCAACCAACGATGACCGATGGATCCGCAACGGTATCCGCAACCGCGGCCGTCCGCCACAACATGGCTTCGTCAGGCCTCGCACGCATTGCTGCGATTGACGTAGTACGTGGCGTGGTCATGATTCTGATGGCGATCGATCACGTTCGCGTTTATTCCGGTCTTCCCGCCGGCGGCCCAACACCCGGCATCTTTCTCACCCGCTGGGTCACGCATTTTGTGGCGCCGGCCTTCATCTTTCTGGCCGGCACTTCGG
>DATDGY010000046.1:0-24883 GCA_036521855.1 Candidatus Angelobacter sp. | reverse complement strand
GACAGAATCGTAGTCAAGGTGGCGATCACGGCCAGCACCGCCACCATGGTCCAACGGATGGCAATGTCCTCGGCCCGGGGAAAAGTATCCGGCGGGAGCTTGCGCACCAGATCGATGGCGAAGTTGGCCAACGCCAATCCCGCCGCGCAGCCCAGAACGCTCAAAAGCCCGCCTTCGACGATCAGTTGCTGCAACAACCGGCCGCGGCTTGCGCCCAGAGCCGCACGCACGGCAAATTCCTGCTGCCGGCCCAGGCAGCGAGCGATCAGAAGATTGGTCACATTCGCGCAGCCGATCAGCAGAACCAGTCCCAGGGCGATCATGAGAGCAATGAAGACGGGACGAATCGAGCCGGTCAGCAGGCCCTGATAGGACGCCGCCCGGAATGCCAAATCTCTGCTATTCTCCGGGTCGATTTGACGGATGCGGTTTGTGATTGTCCCCAGCTCGCTGTTCACCTGGGCTACGGTCACACCCGGCTTCATTGCAGCCAGAATGTAGAAGAAATGATAGCCGCGCTCGGTCAGCATGCTCTGGTTCGGCTGCAGAGGCAGCCACAAACCCTTTCCCATGTCCTGCCCCATGGTTTCGGGAAAGCGGAAGCTGCCGGGCATTACGCCGACAACGGTTCGCGCTTGAGCGTTGACGCGAACGCTCTTGCCGATGATGGCGGGATCGGCTCCGAACTGTTGCCGCCACAGCCCCTCCGATAGCACGACCGCTTGCGGACCTCCTTTCTGGCCTTCTTCTTCCGTGAAGGTGCGGCCCAGCAGCGGCCTGGCGCCCAAAGTAGAGAACACATTCGGCGTAACTCCCGGCGTAACCACGGAAATCGAACCGTCCTTGCCTTGGACTACCCCGACGTCCTCGGAGTATCCGGCTGCAGATTGGAGCGTCTGCGCCTGATCGCGGACATCGCGGTAGTTCAGCCAGGAAGTGGATCCGAATCCTTCCACGCCGGCCGGACCGATCGATATCAGGCGGCCCGGGTTGGCGTAGCGCAGCGGCCGAAGAAGCACGCTTTCTACCGCCGTAAACATGGCGGCATTGGCGCCGATGCCCAGCGCCAGCGTCAGCACGGCCAGCACGGCAAATCCCGGAGACTTAAGTAACTGGCGTCCCGCGTAGCGAAGATCCTGCAGAAATGCGTGCATGGTCAGCTCCCTGGCACGAGTATAGTTTGGCGGCATGATTCGGCGGCGGTTAAGAATTAGCCGCGTGCCGCAGGCTCGATTACCAATTGAAGTGCAACTCTCTCGCCACTGGAACCGCCGGCAGAATCATTGATAACACACAAGATGCCTCTCTTCCCGAAGAGGGCGGCGTCCGCCTGTGCCCGCAAGTGAAGAGCCAGTGTTCGGAAACGAACGGTGAGCGTGGCCGACATTGCTCATACGTTACGCGGCCGGGAACCGAGGCCAATTGCGCGAAATATGCTTGCCGGTTTTCGGATCCGAAACTTGCCGCGTGAAGACGCGTTGCAGTTTGGAACGAAGTGGCAAGAATGTTAGTTTAGATTCCATGCTCGACCTTGCTTTTGTTCGCGACCACCTGCCGGCAGTCGAAGAGATGCTGCGCCGCCGCGGTATGGACCCGGCGCAGACGCTGGGTGGCTTCCGCGCCGTGGACGAGCGTCGCCGCCAGTTCATCACCCAGGCGGAAACCCTGAAGGCACAGCGCAACCGGTTGTCCGAGGAGATTGCGCGGCTCAAGAAGGCGGGACAAAACGACCAAGCGGCTTCCGTCATGGAGCAATCCAAGTCGCTGCGTGAGCAAGGCGAGGCCCTGGAGAAGCAAGCCGGGGAGAGCGACCAGGAATTGAAAAGCCTGCTGGCCGGACTTCCCAATATGCTTCACCAGTCCGTGCCTACCGGCAAATCCGCTGAAGAGAACGTTGAGGTGCGGCGCTGGGGTACGCCTCCACAGTTCAGTTTTGCCCCTAAACCGCACTGGGAGTTGGGCGAGCAGCTTGGCGTGCTGGACATGGAGCGCGCGGTCAAACTATCCGGGGCGCGTTTCGCCGTCTATTGGGACCTGGGCGCGAAGTTGGAACGAGCGCTGGCCAACTTCATGCTCGACCTGCACACTCGCGAACATGGATATACCGAGGTCCTACCGCCCTACATGGTCAACTCGGCGTCAATGTACGGCACTGGACAGTTGCCCAAATTCGCCCAGGACTCATTCAAGTGCGAGCAACATGACCTGTGGCTGGTTCCCACCGCAGAGGTACCGCTGACCAATCTCTATCGCGAAGAGAATCTGGAAGCCGCGCGCTTGCCGCTGTCGCTGACGGCGTACACGCCGTGTTTTCGCAGCGAAGCCGGATCGTACGGCAAAGACGTTCGCGGCATCATCCGGCAGCACCAGTTTCAGAAGGTGGAACTGGTGAAGTTCACGCGGCCGCAGGAATCCTACGAGCAGCACGAGCGCCTGACCCGCGATGCGGAAACCGTGCTGCAGAAACTGGGACTGCCCTATCGCGTGATGCTGCTCTGCTCCGGCGATACCGGTCCCAGTTCGGCCAAGACCTACGATCTGGAAGTTTGGCTGCCGGGCCAGCAGCTCTATCGCGAGATTTCTTCGTGTTCGAACTTTGAGGCCTTCCAGGCGCGGCGGGCCAACATCCGTTGGCGGCCGGAAGGCGGCAAAAAGACCGAATTCGTTCACACTTTGAACGGCAGCGGACTGGCCATCGGACGCACCTGGCTGGCGATCATCGAAAACTACCAGCAGGCCGACGGAAGCGTGATCGTCCCCGAGGCGCTGCGGCCGTACATGGGAGTGGAACGGATTACGGGCAGAAAACAATGAATTGATGCTGCCCGCCGCTTCCACTACACTATCGTTATGTCCCGCGTCTGGCGCACGCTGAAAGGCTACGTTTTCTGGACGTACGACCGTGGCAGCTTTCATTACGACGTCATGGTCACGTTGATTCTCGCTTTCATCTTTCTTGCTCCCCGCTTCATTGATTTCAAAGACCAGCCGGCGGACAACCTGCCGCACCGGGCAGGGACCGCGACCGCCCCGGATGGAACCAGGCTCTCCGTGTGGCAAGTCCCGGCCCCGCAAGTGGACGCCCAGGATGAGGGCATGGTTCGCGTCAACTTCGAGCGCGCCCTCCGGCCGGTGGCCGGCAAGGTGACGGTTGACCGCGTGGAGCCGGTCCGAGATCAGTCCGGGCACATCGTCGCCTACCGCGCCTGGGTGAGGAAGTAGGCCGTCCAAAGCCAATGAGCCAGAAGCCGACCTTCCTCGCTCTTCTGATCCTTGCGGGCGCGGGGTTCAGTCAAACACCCGCCCCCGCGGCTCTGCCTGCTTCGGAATTAAATACCGTTCTCGCCCGGATGGACGAGGGCAGCAAGCGCTTCAAGTCTGGCCAGGCAGACTTTAAGTCGGTGGTGTACACCGCGGTCGTCAAGGATAGCGACGAGAAAACCGGCCAGATTTTTGCCCGGCGCAAGGATGGCAGCCAGGAAGTCGCCATCAGGATATTGGCTCCGCACCCTATGCAGGCTTTGCTCAAGGGTAGCAAGGCCCTTATTTACGATCCCAAGATCAATCAGACCACCGAGCAAAACATCGGCGACAAGGCCGACGCGCAATCGGTGATGAACCTCGCCTCCGCCTTCGGCATCAAGGGCCAGGAACTGCTGAGAGATTATGACGTGACGTTGGCGGGTTGGGAGATGGTGGACAATGTGAAAACCGCCCGGCTGGAGATGGTGCCGCGAAAGGCGAGCGTGAAAAACCTGTTCACCAAGGTCGTCCTGTGGATCGACCTGGAGCGTGACGTCGCCCTGCAACAACAGCGCTTTGAGTCTTCCGGCGACTATCAGCTCGCCCATTACACCAACATCAAGATGCCCGACAAGATCTCCGATGAGTTCTTCGCGATCAAGAAAGGCGGCGGCCGCCAGTAGGTCACAGGGCCCGGCCCCTCCGGTAAAACGGGCCTTTCTCTTGCATTAAGGACTTTGTTAAGGTTTTGTTAGATTTCGCAGCGCTCGCTTCCAAGCGCTGCCGCGAAGGAACGCGACTTTTTAGCAACGAACCGGCATTTTAGGTGCATCTAATTGAAGAGGTGTGTCCTTGGCGAAAGTACTTACCATCCCGGTTGTGCCATCCCGCCGCCAAGCCAAGAAGAGCATGCTTGACGCGCGCTATATCGAAGGCCAGCGCCTGTTGGTGGAAGCCATGAAATACCTGGCCCAGCAGGACCCCGACGGGAACAAAGAGGCCATCATGCTGCTGTCTGAGCATTTTCGCACCCGCTTCCGTATGTCGGACCGCCCGACCGAGATGGTGCCCCGCCGCTTAGATTAAGATTTGCATCTTCCACAACTCAGATTCTGTTCCGTCAGGAAATCCAGAATACCGGATTCTGATTTGGAACGCTCTCCGCAAAGTATTGATTCACTAGGGAAATGCCAAGGGCAGCGTGCTTGCAGTACTTTGCCTCGGCGAACGCCTGGGATTTATAGGGGATTAATTAAAACTGCGACGACCCAGCGTTTGCACTTCTTAACAATATGGAGAGTAGAAGCATGAATTCCAAACTACGGGACATACTAATCCTTGTAGCCGCTGCGAGCGTACTACTCGCTGGCATTCCGGCCATGGGACAAGTCCTGAAAGGCTCGATCTCCGGCACCGTCGTGGACCCTCAGGGTGCAGTGGTCGCCGGCGCACAGGTGAAGGCGACCGAGACAGCTACAGGAAGTGTTTTCAACACCAAAAGCGATAACGCCGGTCTTTTCCGGTTCAATCTGATCCCGGCAGGCACATACAAGGTTGAGGTTGCCTCTCAGGGGTTCAAAACTGATGTTCAAAACGGCATTTTGGTAGCCGCCGGCCAGGACAGGGATCTGGGACCCCTCAAATTGGCGGTAGGCGGCGCCTCGGAAACTATTGAAGTAACGGCCAGCGCTCCCCTGATCGACACGACTCAGGCGCAAATCACCAACACTTTCACGGGAGTAGCGCTGTCGGAGTTTGCCGGTGTGCAGGAAAACCAGGGACTGGATAATCTCGCCTTGTTTGTTCCAGGCGTTGTCTCGGTGCGCGACCAGGGATTCTCCAACACCAACGGTGGCGGAGGCTTTTCCACCAACGGGGTACGCGGTCGCAACAATGACCAGGAGATTGACGGACAGAACAACAACGACAACAGCGTGGCCGGCCCGGCGCTATTCCTGAGCGATCCGGAGTTTGTACAGCAGTACGTTGTCATCACCAATAACTTCGGTCCGGAGTACGGACGCAACGCCGGCTCGGTGGTGAACCTCATCACCAAGAGCGGCACCAACGGCTGGCACGGCAGCATCTTTGAAACCGAGAACAACTCGATCTACAACAGCCTGACCGGCTCGCAGATACATGTGGCCGACCTGACCAAGCCCCCGCGGGCCAACGATGAGTTTGGCGGCTTTACCGTAGGCGGGCCCTTCGTGAAGAACCGCGCGTTCTTCTTCGGCGGGTTTGATCAGGAGATTCTCTCCACCAACAGCGCTGATGGGAGCACCCAGTTGACTCCGACTCCCGCAGGTCTGGCCACGCTGGCTGGCTGCTTCCCCACCGGGGCCTCGGCTAACGCTGTCGCGGCTTTGGCGAGGTTCGGGCCGTATGGCATCTCCGCAGGCAACCCAACCCCTGTGCCCACGGGAGTAGGCGGCACGCTGTTGAGCGCCACGGTAGGGGGCTGCCCTGCAGTTCAGCTTGGCGGCGTCACGCGCACTGTGCCGACACCTTTCCACGGCTTCAACTTCATCACGCGCGAAGATGTCCAACTCGGCGGCCGCGACAATCTCAGCGCGCGCTATCTGTTCAACCGCGGCGATTCCTTTAATAACAACGACAATGGCGCTGCGGGATACCTGTTTAACGTTCCCGGGCTCAGCCAGGCAGTGCTCTTTAGCGAAACGCACAACTTCACCAGCCGCATGGTGAATGAAGCTCGCGTGGGCTTTGACCGGCTCAACGTCGAGTTCGGCGGCACTTCGCTTGGCACTGAGCCGACCGCCGGCAACATTCTCAGCGCGGTTACCAATGTAAATTTCCAGAGCACCAGTGATCTGGGCTACGGCCCAGCCACTAACTTGCCCCAGGGACGAGTCGTGAACACCTGGCAGGCCCAGGATAACTGGAACTACGTGCTGGGCCGGCATACGTTCAAGGCGGGCGTGAACTGGACCCGCCAGCAATCGCCCAATATTTTTCTTCCCACCATCAACGGTCAGTATACCTTCAAGGATCTCAGCGCCTACGTCTTGAATACACCGGCCTTTGTCTCACTGGCCGAAGGCAACGCGGAATTGGGCCTGAAGGAGAATGACACGTTCTTCTATTTCGGTGATGACTGGAAAATCGGCCGAAATCTGACTCTCAATCTGGGCATCACTTACTCCTACTACGGACAGCCCATCAATCAATTGCATACTCTCGGCGTCGCGCAGCAGAGCGGGCCGAATCCCCTGTGGAATCCTGCGCTCCCCAGCTCGGTTACCACGCCCAGCACAGTTGCCGCATTCAACCGGGGGATTGGCCCGAGTATTGGCTTTGCTTACTCGCCGCAATGGGGCGGCTTCTTCACCGGTCATGGCAAGACGACGGTTCGCGGCGGTTATCGTCTGTCCTATGATCCTGCTTTCTACAACATTCTCCTCAACAACTACGAAGGCGCACCCTCGGTGTTGCAGGCTGCCTTGCCCGGTGGCCCACCGGCACTGCAGCTTCCGGCAGTGCCTACCGGACCCAACGTTCGGGCTTCAGTGGGTCCGCTGCTTCCGCTGGGCGTCCTGGATCCCCGTGATCTAGGGGAGGTTACGGTGGCCCCGAACTTCCGTCCGGATCAGGTCCAGGCATGGAGCTTTGGCTTCGAGCGCGAATTGACCAAGAATGCCGCCTTTGAGGCTCGTTACGTCGGCAACAGCGGCACTCAGCTCTTCCAGACAGTCAACGCCAATCCTTATCTCGGCTCCACCGCTGCGGGTTTCGCTCCCGGCTTGGCGCAGCTCTTTCCCACCCTGTTGCCGGCTGGGGACACGCCTTGCCCAGCTGCCAACGCGTTTAGTCCTTCCGCCGTTGGCCGTTTGAATTGCAACGAAGGCGTTCTCCTGTCCCGCAACAACTCCGGTTATTCCAAATATAACGCCGTCCAGACGGAGTTCCGGGCCAACAACCTTTTCAAACAATTGACCCTCCGCGCCGGTTACACCTACAGCAAGACTCTGGACAATGTGAGTGAAATCTTCTCTACCTTCAGCGGTGGAACAACCTTCTCGCTGGCCCAGAACGCCTTGGATACGGGGAGCGGGGAGTACTCGCTCTCTGGTTTGGATATTCCCCACCAGTTCACCTTTAACCTGGTCGAGGAGCTGCCGTTCTTCAGAGAACAGCATGGCTTTGTGGGGCACGTCTTCGGCGGCTGGGGGTTGGCGGGCAGCTACATCTGGGAGTCCGGCCAAGCCTTCAGTCCAGAAACCATTGTTTTTTCGGAGTTGACGGAGGCCGGAGATTTCTTTGATCAGGCCTTCGATAACCAATTCAACTCCGGCGTGGCCCCGGCGCGTCCCTTCCGCGGCAACCCGAGCGCGCCAGTCGATAGCGTTGGAATATTCGCGGGAGATGCCTGCGGACTATTCGGCGCAGGCTGCGCTCTTGCTCCAACCCAGTTGGTCAGTTTGAATTCTCTCAACGGGCCGGGCACCGTTGTCACGGTTACCAACCAGCAGGTGCGCTATATCGCTAACACTGGCGTGGCCCAGTCGGTTTTCGGTACACCGTTTGGCAACGTGCCCCGGAACGCGGGACGCGATGCCCCGCTCAACTACCTCAACTTGAGCACCACGAAACGCATCAAGTTCAATGAGCGGGCCTCGTTTGAGTTCCGCTTTACCGCGCTGAACGCTTTCAATCACCCGAATTTCGTGTCGGTGAACCCCTTCATCGAGAATGCTGGAACCGGTGCGTTTGGGAACGCATTTGCCCTGCCGCAGCTCACCAGCACCTCAATTCCGGGATCGAACCTGGCAGCCAGCCGCCGGTTTTACGTCGGAGGCGTTTTCCGGTTCTGAGTCCACAACCCTCTTGCAACGTCCCGCCGGTCGAAAGGCTGGCGGGCTTTTTTTGCTTCGCGGAGAGTCAACATCGAAAGGCGTGAGAAGAGTGCTTCAGCGGTTACAACGGGCTGCCATAAGATTGAGGTGTTCTGGCCGGAAAGCGGGAGACAAGATCGATTTATCATATTCCATTTGTTGTATACTCTTGCGCGTGGAAATCCAGAAACCTAGATTCACGAATGGGAGAGACTTTCGTAACTTACTGATTATAAATAGTAATGCTTCTGGTACTCTGATTGCCCGCTACCTCCACGCGACGTGGGGGTAGTACCCGGTTCAAACTTGACTGCTTCTCGAGGGACGGCCTCGTCCCCCTTCCGTCGTTGTTAACACCCAAAAAACGAAATATTGGAGATAAGGATGAATCGTAAACTGCGCGACGTAGTAATCCTTGTTGCCACTTGCTTGGCATTGGTTTGGTGCATCCCCTCTGTGGGTCAGGTGCTGAAAGGCTCGATTTCCGGCACCGTGGTTGATCCGCAGGGCGCGGTTGTTTCCGGTGCTCAAGTGAAGGCAACGCAGACAGCCGAAAACAGTGTAAATACCACCACGACCGATAACGCCGGTCTTTTCCGCTTCAACCTGATTCCATCCGGCAATTACAAGGTTGAGGTTTCCTCTAAAGGCTTTAAGACTGCCGTCCAGAATGACGTTGCCGTAACTGCGGGGCACACCAGCGACCTGGGAACGGTAAAGCTGGCGGTCGGTGGAGCAACGGAAAGCGTCGAAGTAACCGCCGCGGCGCCGCTGATTGAAACCACCCAGGCCCAAGTCACCAACACCTTCTCCGGCACCACGCTTTCCACTTTCGCCGGTATCCAGGAGAACCAGGGTCTCGACAACCTGGCCCTGTTTGTGCCTGGTGTGACTGCGGCGCGTGACAACGGCTTCTCCAACACCAACGGCGGCTCAGGATTCTCCGTCAACGGCCTTCGCGGCCGCAACAATGACCAGGAGATCGACGGCCAGAACAACAACGACAACAGCGTGGGCGGCCCCGGGCTGTTCGTCTCAGACACGGAATTCGTCCAGCAGTACGTGCTGATCACCAACCAGTTCGGCCCTGAGTACGGCCGCAACGCGGGCTCCGTGGTGAACATCATCACGAAATCCGGTTCAAACGGCTGGCATGGCAGCATCTACGAAACCGAGAACAACTCGATTTTGAACTCCCTGGATAATTCGCAGAAGAACACGCGAATCTGCGGAACTCTCCCGGATAACGTTACCCCGGGACCTGGTTGTCTGACCAAGCCGCCGCGTGAGAACAGCGAATTCGGCGGATTCAGCGTAGGCGGGCCTGTTGTAAAGAACAAAGCCTTCCTCTTCGGGGGCTTTGACCAGCAGATTGTCTCCCAGAACTCTGTGTTCTCGAGCGGCGGCGCTGTTACGCCAACTCCGGCCGGGCTGGCCGAATTGGCAGCGTGTTTCCCGGGGAGCACAAGTCTGGCCGCGCTCAATAAGTTTGGCCCGTACGCGATCAGCGCGGGCAATCCTACACCGGGTAATGTCCAACCGCTTGCGGTGGGACCAACATGTCCGGGGGTTCAGTTCGGAACCGTGAGCCGTACGGTCCCGCAGCCCCAGCATTTCTTTAACTTTGTTGCCAAATCGGATATCAACGTGGGCAGCGACACCATCACCAGCCGCTACCTCTTTAACCGGGGCAACTTCTTCAACCTCGGCGATAACGGCGCTGCCGGCTACTTTTTCAACGAACCCGCTCTCAGCCAGGTCATGCTCGTGAGCTGGACGCACAACCTCAGCGCCCGCATGGTCAATGAGTTCCGCGTTTCGTTCGGTCGCCTAAACGTAGATTTTGGCGGAGGCAACATTACTGGCGCCGCCGAGCCCGCAGCCGGGCAGTTGGACACGGCGCTGGCCAACATCGCCTTCAACAGCACCGCGACCAATTTGGGCTTTGGACCCGCCACCAACCTTCCCCAACAGCGCATTGTCAACACCTGGCAGGCGCAGGACAACTGGAACTGGGTTCTGGGCAAGCACCAGATCAAGGCCGGAGTAAACTGGACCTACCAGCGTTCTCCCAACATCTTCCTGCCTGACATCAACGGGGCCTACCGGTTTAGCAATTGGAGCGCGTTCGCCAACAATACGCCCAATCGCGTGCTGGTGGCCAATGGACCGTCTTCACTTGATTTCCGCGAATATGACACCTTCGCCTATTTCGGCGATGACTGGAAGATGGGCAAAAACTTCACTTTGCAGCTCGGTCTGACGTGGTCGTATTACGGCCAGCCGGCCAACCTGTTCAACCAGATCACCAACGCCCGTGAGAGCAATCCGGCAACGGCGTTCTGGGCCACCACGGAACCGACCACGGGAGGCTTCCTGAACCCCGGAGCAGCCATACCGCTTTCGGCACGCATCGACCCGACGATTCCCGCGCCCAAGAACAGCTTTGGGCCCAGCCTGGGCTTTGCCTATTCGCCGCAGTGGGGCGGCTTCCTCACCGGCCGTGGCAAGACCGTCTTCCGCGGCGGCTACCGCATGCTCTACGATCCGCCGTTCTACAACATCTACCTGAACATTGCCACCGCGGCGCCTGAGGTCTTCCTGCAGAGCTTGACGGGAAGCCAGCTGGCAGGCGTGACCCTGCCCGGGGTGCCAACCGGCCCCAACGTGCGTTCGTCGCTTAACTCCCATCTCACCCTGGGGGTATTCGATCCACGCACGTTTAACCAGACCGGCATCACCCCCAACTTCGGACCGGACAAAGTGCAGACCTGGACGCTGGGGCTTGAACGGGAACTCACCAAGAACGCAGCGGTTGAATTGCGGTACGTGGGCAATCACGCTTATAACCTGTTCCAGACCCTGGACGGCAATCCCCAGATTGGCATTGATGCAGCGGGAAACAACGGCTTGCAGCAGGATTTCCCGAATCTGGTTGCGGGGGGCCTCACCGGCTGCCCGGCTGCCCAGGCATTCGCGCCGGTTGCCATTGGCCGCGCCAACTGTAATCAGGGCATACTTCGGGAACGCACCAACACGGGCTTCTCCAATTACCAGGGGCTCCAGGCGGAGTTCCGCGCCAACAACCTGTTCAAGCAGTTGACCATCCGCGGCTCCTACACCTACAGCAAGAATTTGGACAATGTGTCCGAAATCTTCAGCACCTTTGGCGGCGGCAACACCGTTTTTGCCGCCCAGAACCCGGCCAACCAGGTCAACGGCCCCGGTGAATACTCGTTCTCCGGGCTCGACTACCCGAACGTGTTCACCGTGTTGTTCACGGAGCAACTGCCGTTCTTCAAGGAGCAGCATGGCTTAGTCGGCCACGTGTTCGGCGGCTGGTCCATTGCAGCAAACTACCTGGTGGCATCCGGCCAGCGTTACACCCCGTCACAGTTGGGCGATGCCGTCGGGGGGGCGGCTGGAGACTATTACGACACGGGCTACATTGGCGCCTTCATCGGTGTCGACACGGCGCATCCCTTCCTGGGCAGCCTGTCCGCTCCGGCAACTGCCGTGGGCGCTTTCTGCGGCGATGAACTGAGCACAGCCGCCTGCACGGCTGCTTTCGGCGCAACGGGTGTTAATCAGCTCATCAGCCTGAACCAGTTGCAGTCGCAAAGCAACTCGATGCTCGTTTCCGTCACGAAAAACCAAGTGCGCTACATCATCAATGGGGGAACGGCGCAAGCCATCTTTGGCACACCGTTTGGCAACTCGCCCCGCAACCCGGCGTCCGACGCCATGTCGAACATCGCCAACCTCTCCATCTACAAGAACTTCAAACTCGGGGAACATGAGTCCTTCGAGTTCCACACCACGTTCCTGAATGCGTTTAACCACTCGAACTACGGGAGTGTTGATCCGTTCGTGGACGATGCCAACACAGTCTGCGCATCATGCAATTTCGGGTTCGGCGATCCCAGCCTCACCGGGAGCATTACCCGCACCATCGTCTTCGGTGGAAAGTTTACCTTCTAACCTGTTTGCGAACATCCCTCAGCCCGCCGGTTCGCAGGCGGGCTTTTTCTTGGGCCGTCGCGGTTCAACGCTCAGATAGAATTTAGAAGATGGCCAACATCGGCGCTGTCACCGGGGATCATTCGACCCAAGCCCCCATCTATCTCGACAATCACGCCACCACTCCCGTGGATCCGCGCGTGCTCGAGGCCATGCTGCCGTATCTCTCGGGCAAGTTCGGCAACGCCGCCAGTCACAGCCACCCCTTCGGCTGGGAGGCGGAGGCGGCTGTCGGCAACGCCCGCGCGCAGATTGCCCGGCTGATCGGGGCTTCCGCAGGCGAGATCGTTTTTACGTCCGGGGCCACGGAAAGCGATAACCTGGCCATCAAGGGTGTGGCGCACGCGCATAAGGCGAAGGGCAAGCAGATCATCACTGCCGTGACTGAGCATACGGCCGTGCTCGATAGCTGCAAGCATCTCGAGCAGCTCGGCTGCACAGTTACCTATCTTCCGGTTCGCGCCGATGGCCGGATCGATCTGGACCGGCTCAGCGACGCGTTTACCGGCCAGACCATCCTGGTCACCCTGATGGCGGCCAACAACGAGACGGGCGTCCTGCAGCCGATGGAGGAGATCGGCAAACTGTGCCGCGAAAGGGGTGTTCTCTTTCATTCTGACGCCGTGCAGGCGCTGGGGCGTACGCCGCTCGACGTCAACCGGATGAACCTGGATCTGGTCTCGCTGACGGCGCACAAGAACTATGGCCCCAAGGGCTGCGGGGCTTTATATGTCCGCGGCGGCGTGCGCCTCTCGCCAATCATCCACGGCGGCGGCCACGAGCAGGGCATGCGCTCGGGCACGCTCAACGTTCCCGGAATCGCGGGCTTCGGCAAGGCTTGCGAAATCTCACTCCAGGAGATGCCCGAGGAGAGCTGCCGCATCGCCGGCCTGCGCAACCGCCTGCGCGACAAGCTGCTGTCTGAGCTCGAGGATCTGCTCATCAACGGCAGCATCGAGCATCGCCTTCCCGGCAACCTGAACATCAGCTTCCTCCACGTAAACGGCGAAGAGCTGATGACCAGCCTAAAGGACATCGCCGTGTCCGGTGGCGCCGCTTGCCATTCCGACAAGGTGGAGCCTTCCCACGTACTCAAAGCCCTGGGCTTGAGCGACGAGGCCGCCGGCAGCGCCATTCGCTTTGGCCTCGGCCGCTTCAACACTGAAGCGGAAATTGACTATGTCGCGGACCGCGTGGTGATGGCGGTCAAGAGCCTGAGAGTATCTAGGACGTAGTGTTTAGAGCTTGTTTTAAAAATGCGTTTGGGTCCTAGCGCCCCCAAGCGGCAGAGGCTTAAAGCCCGTGATTTTGTTGGCTCCATGCGGCACGACTGAAGTCGTGCCCGGTTACGAATCGTGTTTTTGAAACATGCTCTAACCACTAATTACTAAGTACTAACTACTCCCTCAGCTTCCCGCAAAAACCGCGCCGCTTCTTCCGGCGGCGTGGGATTGATGTAGAACCCAGTACCCCAGTCGAAGCCTGCGGTCTTGGTCAACTTGGGGATGATCTCCAGGTGCCAGTGGTAGTAGTCATGGGTGTTTTCCTGGACCGGAGAGGTGTGCAGCACCAGGTTGTAGGGGGGATCGTCGAGGACCTGGGCAGCTTTGCTCAGTACCGTGCGCAACATGAGGGCCAGATTTTCATACACGTTGGAGGGTGAGTTTTCAAACGCCGACTCGTGCCGCTTGGGCAGAATCCAGGTTTCAAACGGGAAGCGCGGCGCGTACGGCGCAAGCGTCATAAAATCCTGGTTCTCCGCGGCCACGCGCACCCGCGCCTCGCTCTCCTGGCGGATGATATCGCAAAAAATGCAGCGTTCCTTGTTCGCGAAGTAGCGCTTGGCGCCCTCTAGTTCTTCCACCACCTGCTTGGGCAGGATGGGCAGCGCGATCACTTGCGAATGCGGGTGCTCCAGCGAAGCGCCCGCGGCTTCGCCATGGTTCTTGAACACCAGGATGTACTTGAAGCGGCGGTCCTGCTTCAGGTCGAGGATGCGGTCGCGAAAGGCCCACAAGACGTCTTCCACACGCTTCACCGGCATGGTGGCCAGTGTCTCCATGTGGTTGGGAGTCTCGATCACCACTTCATGCGCGCCGATGCCGTTCATCTTGTCGAACATGCCCTCGGCCTGGCGGTCGAGTTCGCCTTCAATCCCCAGTGCGGGGAACTTGTTGGGGATCACGCGCAGGTTCCAGCCGGGGGCGTCTCGTTGACCGTTTTCCGCGGGGCGATAGGCCAGGATCTCGGGCGGTGTCCGGTTCTCGTTGCCGGGACAGAACGGACAGAACCCTCCGCCTTTGATGGCAGCGCGCTCTCGCGAGAAGTCGCTGGGACGCTTGGCCCGGTCGGTGGAGATAATGACCCAGCGGCCGGTAACGGGATCTTTGCGCAACTCAGGCACGGCAGCCCTATCTTAAGCGATAGCGAAGGCGTTCTTGAACAGCTCGATTTGCGGTTCGCGGCGGTCTTCCCAATAGATGCTGACCACGTCAAAGCGAAACGGCGGATTCCCGCTGGTCTTGCGAAGGAATTCACGGGCCACCTGGGCAAGATCGCGTTGTTTGTCCGGATCCACCGCGGCCTCGGCGGGCTTCACGTCGCGGGTGGTGCGGGTTTTGACCTCGATGAAGCACAAGGTTCCGCCGTCCCACCCCACGAGATCGAGTTCGCTGCGGCAGCGCGGGCTGCGATAGTTGCGGGCCACCATCACATATCCCAGCCGGCGCAGATGGAAATAGGCTTCTTCTTCGCCACGGCGCCCGGTGCGGAGATGTTCGGCCTCTGCGGCCTTGCGCGGCAGGAGCGCGGCCGCGGAATCGAGCGCGCGTAGGGTCAGACGGGTGATGCTGCGTGACATGGTTTTTTTCTTCTGAAACCCCGAAGCGAAGCTTTTTCTGAAACCTCGAAGCGGAGCGAGAGGCCCCTATCGTAGCGGAGATGCCTACCTTGGCCAAAATCAAAAGTGTCATCGCGCCAAGGCCGCTTCGTAGCTATAGTGTTTTCTGAAACCCCGAAGCGCAAGCGAGGGGCCCCTATAGCAACGGAGATGCATGCCTTGGCCACACTCAAATGCCGCTGCGCCAAGGGGGTCTGCTAGCGATAGGGGCTCCCTCACCCTGCGGGTTCGGGATTTCAGGAAGAGACTACGAACCTTCCACGATCCCGATACACTCTTCCAGCACGTCCAGGGCGATATCCGCCTGCTCCTCGCTGACGATCAGGGGCGGGGCAATGCGGATCGAATTCTCGCCGGCGCCAAGGAACAGAATACCGCGCTCGAACGCGAGTTCGACAATGCGATCGCGCTCGTCGAGGGCCTTGGCGCGGGTTTGCTTGTCCTTGACGAGCTCCATGCCGATCATCAGCCCTGCGCCGCGGACGTCACCGACAATGCGATGGCTCTCCACCCAGCGCCTGAGCCGCCGCATGATGTGCTGTCCTAGCTTCTCGGCGTTGGCAATGCCTTCGCGCTCCAGAACGTTGATGGTCGCCAGCGCGGCCTCAATGCACACCGGATTGCCGCCGAACGTGGAGGCATGCGATCCCGGCACCCAGTCCATGATCTCGGCGCGAGCCAGTGTGATTCCCAGCGGCATGCCGGAAGCAATGCCCTTGGCAATGGTGACGATATCCGGTTCCACGCCGGTGTGTTCAATGGCCCACCAGCGGCCGCTGCGCCCGGAGCCACACTGGACTTCGTCGGCCACCAGCAGGATGCCGTGCTGGTCGCAGATGCGGCGCAGTTCCTGCATGAACTCGCGGGGCGCGGGGACATAGCCGCCTTCGCCCTGGATGGGCTCGATGAAGATGGCCGCGCACTCCTCCGGCGGCATCACCGTCTTGAACACGCGGTCTTCAATGAAGCTTACGCATTCGCGGATGTAGCGCTCCTCGCTCATGCCCTCGGGCCGGCGATACAGATACGGGAAAGGCACATGCTCCACGCCCGGAACCAGCGGGGCGAAGCGGCGCCGCTGCTGTGCTTTGGACGCGGTCAGCGATAGCGCGCCCATGGTGCGTCCGTGGAACGCACCGTAGAAGGCGATGATCCCCTGGCGCCGCGTGTGGTAACGCGCCAGCTTGAGGGCAGCCTCCACGGCCTCCGCGCCGGAGTTGCCGTAGTACACGCGCACCGGGCCGGACATCGGCGCAATCTTGCCCAGCCGTTCGGCCAGCGTGACCAGGTTCTCGTAGTAGAAATCCGTGCCCGACATATGGATCAGCTCGCCCGCCTGCTTCTGAATCGCGGCCACGACTTCAGGATGACAGTGCCCGGTCGAGCACACGGCGATCCCGGAAGAGAAGTCGAGAAACTCGTTGCCGTCCACGTCTTCAATGATCACGCCGCGGCCGCGCCGGGCCACCAGCGGATAGGAACGGGTGTAGGAAGGCGAAATCAGCCGCGCGTCGCCCTTAATAATCTGTTGCGCCTTGGGACCGGGCAGCTTGGTCCGGATTTTGGGACCAGCAGCATGTACGGTGCCGGTTTCGGTTGCCATGTTCATCCTCTTTTCTGATCTGTTTGCAAAATGCGTTTCAACCCGCGCCGGCGCAGGCCATGGAAGTTGACTTGTAACGAGGAGGAAGTTGGATTAATCGGCAAATAGGTTGGCGCGCTGCCGCGCCGGCAGCAGGGCCAGATAGCGCCGCGGGCAGACCAGGAAATCCACCCAGCAGGCCAGCGACCGCGCCGGCGTGCTCAAGAACCATGCTGTGCGCCTGATGCTCATGACCCCCATTATAGCTTGTCTCCGGCTTCTTCTGACCGTGCTGACAGAGAGTAAGATAGGCCCAGATGGGCACCCGACCACCATCGACCCAAGACCTCGAACAGCGTGTCCGGCAGCTCCTGCTATTGCAGGATGTGGTCAAGAAAGTCAACTCCATTCTGGATCTGGAGCAACTGCTTGATGAGATTGTCGGTAGCGTAGTTGAGGTATTCGGCTGCACGCAAACGTCGATCGTGCTCAAAGAGGAGTCGCGCAACGAGCTAGAAGTCATCGCCACGCGAGGATTTTCCAGCGTCCCCAAGGGGCTTCGCTTCAAGATCGGTCGGGAAGGCATGGTAGGCCAGGTTGCCGCCACCGGCGTCATGCGCTATGCGCCTGACGTGCGCGAAGACCCTTTCTACGCGAACACCGAGGCAACTACGCTCTCGGAAGTGGACATTCCGCTGATTAGCCGGGGCAAGCTGATCGGGGTGCTGGATGTCCAGAGCTCCGCACTCGACGGGTTTTCGCCGGAACAGATTGAGTTGCTTTGCGCCCTGGCCGACAACATCGCGATCGCGATGGAGAATGCCCGCCTCTTTCGCCAGGAACGCCTGGAAAAAGAAAAGGCCCTGCGGGAGCAGGACGAGGCCCGCCGCATCCAGCGGGCATTATTGCCGGACGCAGATCCGTCCATCCCGGGCTACGCGATTGACGGAGTTTGTCTGCAACTTAGCGCCGTGGGCGGGGACTGGTACGACTACATGCCGCTAAGCGGAGGGAAATGGGGCCTTGCCCTGGGCGACGTGTGCGGCAAGGGTATGGCGGCGGCCCTGCTGATGGCCGCTGCGCGCACGCTGTTGAGGCGTGCAGCTGCGGTTTCTGATTCGCCTTCTGAGGTATTGGCCAGAGTCAATGAAGCGCTAGCCAAAGACCTGCCCGCGGGCCGGTTCGTTACCATGGTCTACCTGGTGTTGGACGGCAGCGACGGCCTGGTAAGCGCCGCGAACGCGGGTCATCCCGCGCTATTGCATATGAGCGATGGTTGCGGACCGGCAGCGCTTGAATCCGCCCACGGGTATCCGCTGGGGCTGATGGCATCGCAATATTCGGAGGTCCAGGCGAAACTGGCTCCCGGCGATCGTCTCCTGGTCTATTCCGACGGCGTGGTTGAAGCCGCCGATAGCAACGGCGAGGAGTACGGCGCCACCCGTCTCCTCGAATTCCTGCGCGGGCGGGAAATTTCCGCTAAAGGCCTGCTCGCCGACGTGCAGAATTTCAGCCGTGGCGGCACCATCTCCGACGATGCCACCGCCATCGTGGTCCGTCGCATTTAGGATCATTTCCACAATTGGCGCAGCCCGCGGCGTCCCTCAGCGGCTTAAAAGCGCTATCACTCAAAGAAGACGTGCTTTCGCGGCCATCAATGGCCGCTCTTCCTACCGGTGCTAGGGAGTGAGAACGGATGCTGATTCCGTCGACGGGGATTTTTCGCATCGCCTGGTGATTTTGTCGCGTCTGATGGTAGTGCCCTCATGACAGCCGTTGATCACAAGCAACACCGCCTGCGTGTCATCGTGTCTTTTGCCCTGGTCTACGTCCTGTGGGGCTCAACCTACCTGGCCATGCGCGTGGCCATCGTCTCCGGGATTCCGCCGTATGCCGTGGGCAGCGTCCGCTACATGATCTCCGGCCCGCTCATGCTGGCCTGCCTGGCGCTGATGGGGCGGAAAATTCGGCCTACGCGCCAGGATCTGCTGCGTTTGCTGATCATAGGCGTGCTTCTGCTTTCCATCTCTAACGTTTGCGTGATGTGGGCCGAAGAGTACGTGTCCAGCAGCCTGGCCGCGCTGGTGGTGGCCCTGGTCCCGATCTTCGTGGTCGCCCTGGAAGCCTGGGTATTCCGCGTCGGCAGGATGCCGGCCCGCGGGCTCGCCGGATTGGCCCTGGGCATCGCCGGGATTATGGTCCTGCTCTGGCCCAAGATCGTCTCCGGCACGCGCCTGGGACGGCTTGAGCTGATGGGCGCGGCTATCCTTGCCGGCGCCTCGATGACTTGGTCGCTGGGCTCCATCCTCTCCCATCGCTGGACGCTCAGCGTAGATGTCTTCACTGCTGCCGCCTGGCAAATGACCCTGGCGGGGCTGGTCAATACCGCCATCGCGCTGGCCACGGGCAAGTTCCAGCGCGCCCACTGGACTCCGCAGGGCCTGGGCGCCATCGCCTACCTGGTGGTCTGCGGTTCCTGGATCGGCTTCACCGCCTACATCTGGCTGCTCGAGCACGTTCCTCCGCCCAAAGTGGCGACGTACGCATACGTCAATCCGATCGTCGCCGTGTTTCTCGGCTGGCTCCTGCTCTCAGAAAAAGTGGACGCCTTCATGCTGGCCGGCGCCGTCATCATCATCTCCGCCGTGGCCCTGGTGAACACCTCCAAGCTCAAGCGCGACGGCGCGCCTGCCGATTCCCGAGAGATCGCCGAAGCGCCCGCTGTGAACGTGGCGGGAGATTGAGAGACAGCATTTGGCACTTAGCCGTTAGCCATTAGCCATTAGCACTTGGCCCCTCGCACTTAATGCAGTTCCAGAATTGCTGTATCCCTAGAGGGTGGAGCAGGCATTGATGCCTGCGTCTCGGCTACAAATACTGACCGGCTTCAGCCACTGAGGTAAAATGTCGGGCCACACAGCGACCTAAAAGATCCGGGCTTTAAAGCCCCCTGGGGGCTTCTCTGGGCGCTCCGCTAAACGCCCCACCCCAACGTGCGAAGCGCGCACCGGGGACCGAAACACAAACGGCCTCGGTCACGTCCTCGGGTACGGGCATCGGCTTGGCTGGAAATAATGTCAATGAGAAGCTCATGTGCATAGCAGTATTCTCTCCGCGTTCCTTGGGAGGCAGGATTAAATCGCTGCTCTCGGAGGCTGCTCTTAGATGCGCACTGCTATCTTGGCTGTTTTGACTACAGTCCTAATGTCCTGGACAGCGCAAGACCGGGGCTCGCAGATTCCCATACATGATGAGGTAACCAGGTCCACGGATGTCGCGATGCTGGAGCGCCTGGCTCGAAGCTAACGGCTACCTTTTTACGCCGGCTGCAGGTTGGCGGCCAGGGAGTGAGCTTTGTTGCCGCCTTCGGAGCGGGCCACTTCCAGCGCGTTTTCCACGCGGTTGATGACCTCGGTGACGATGTCCGCGGCGTCGAATTTTTCCTGGAGCACGGCCTCGGCGATGCCAACGCTGATGGGCGGCGTGCGTTCGGTGGTGGGGATCCTGGTGGTAGCCAGCACTTTCCTCATTTTGTCGACGACCAGGAATGAAGTTTTCTCATTGGCGTCAGAGAGCACCAGGGCAATGGTGGTCAGGTCATAGCGCACGGCCACGTCGTTCTGGCGGATGTGTCCGGCCAAGTTCTGGCCCACCTGCTGCATCAGGGCCTCCACGTTACTCTCCCCGATCTCTTTGACCATGGCGGAAGCGCGGCCGAAGTGCAGCAGCATGAGAGTGAGAGGCGTTTGCTGCTGCAAAGAACGCTTGACCTCGGAGAGCAGGACGTCGAGGTAGGAAGAGCGCTTGAGCAGGCCGGATTTCTCGTCGGTCACGGCCAGGGTCTTCATCAGAGTGCGCAAGCGGGCATTGCTCACGGCCAGCACCATCTGCTCGGCGATAGTCCGCAGCACCACCAGGTCGGTCTGCTGCCACTGCCGGGGCGCGCACTGCTCCAGAATGAGAATGCCGGATTGCTCGCCGGCATCCAGCAGCGGGACCGCCAGCAGTGATTCAATCCCCAGGGTCTGGATGGTCTCCCGCACTGCGGCCAGCTCGCGCGCCTCGCGCGCCTTGGGGACGGCGACCGGACCGTTCTCGGCGAGCTGATGCGTGAGCCCGATCAACTTCACGATGGACATGACGTCAGACTGCTTGATGCCGGGAGCGCAGTATTCCAGCGCGGCCGAAGGCGGCTTGCCCACCGTGCACAGCCCGGCTACGCAGCGGCTGGCGTTGAAGTGGCGGCCGATATCGTTGACGGCGGTAAACAACACCGCTTTCACGCTGCCCTGGCGGTAGATGTTGCGCGTGATCTCCGTGACCCGGGCGAAATTGTCCACGGCGCTCTCGTCGTCGCGGGGAGCGGCGGGCGGGCTCGCGGGCTTTCCCGGGGTCTTGGCAGCCGCACCGGCCGGGCTCGGGGGCGCCGCGGCTGCGGGAGTCGCATAGGCCGGCGTAAAGCCTGCGGAAATATGAAGATGACGCAACTTCTGATTCTTCTGCTCTTCGCGCGGAAACAGTTTGCTGACGCGCTCCAAACGTTCCACGGCCTTGGAGCGCATGCCGTATTGCAGGTAGATCTCCGCCTGCAGGATGAAATCTTCGAGCACGGTCGGCTCGGATTCTTTTACCTCCGCCGACACCAACACCGAAGGAGCGGGAGCTGGCGACGGCGCGGTGGCCGGCGCCGGCTTGGCCGAGCTGGCCGCAGTCTGAAAACGCCGCGCAATCCGGTTGAAATGGTTGGGATCGATTTTGCCGCGGAGAATCTCCAGCCGCTTGGCGTGGCCGGTTTCGTAGGGATCGAGTTCAGCAGCGCGGTCCAACGTTTCCCCGGCTTGGGCAAAATGCCCGGCAGCGTACTGGGCCTGGAAGAGCTTGAGCAGGGTCTGGCTGTACTCATGCTCCCGGTTGCTCTGGTTGAGCATATTGGCCAGGTACTCCACGAAGCCCAGCGAGGGCAGGCGTTTGTTGGAGACTTCGTAGATGGCGGTAAGAAATTCGCGCTGGCGTCCGGCCCGAGTCTCGTGATCTGAAATCTTACGGGCCAGGGCGACGGCGCCCTCGGCGTCGCCCACGTCCAGGTACACGCCCACCAGCGAGGTCATCTCCTCCAGTTGCCGCGGGTCCTTAGCGAACAATTCCCAGGCAAAAGGCTCGGCTTCTGCGGGACGCCGCGCCGCCATCAGCGCGTGTGCATAAAGCTCCCGCAGTTCAGATGTACTCTTGAGGACGGTGACCGCCGGCTTCAGCACGCTGATGCAATCCTGCAGGACCCCGCGCGAGAACAGCCCGCGCGAGTAGAGATACACCGCCTGCAGATTGTTGGGATCCAGGCTATAAGCCCGCTCGAACCAATTGAAGCCGGCGCCGGGCGATTCTTCGTCCTTGAGCTGGCCCAGTTCCACGAAGTTATTGGCCGCGGCCCCGCCTTCGCCCAGCAGGGAAGCCTTCTCGCCGGCGCGTTCCAGGTTTTCCATGGTCGGCGACAGCTCCACAATTCGTCTAGCCGCGGCCAGGGCCTGCACGGCTTTCCGCTGGCGCTCGAACCCGGCGAGCGCGGTCTCGTAGGCCTCCAGGGCTTCGCGCTTGTCTTTCTTCTCCGCCAACCGGGCGTAGTGGAAGGTCTGGGTAGGCGAGGGGATAGAAATCTTGGCCAGCTTGCGGTAGGTGACGATGCCCTTGGCGCTGTCACCGGCCTGCACTTCCGTATCGAAGAGATGGCTGAGCAGGGTCGCGGCCTCGCTGCCACGGCCCAGCGCCAGGTAGAGATCGGCCGCGCTCTGGCGCACCTGGTCGTTGCCCGGATCATCGTCCAGGATCCCGAGGTACTCTTCCAGGGCGGCTTCCGGCTTGCCTTTTTGGAGATATTTTTCCGCTTTGTCCAGCCGCTTGGAAATGTCTGCCATGGAGTTAACTTCTACAGTTACGTCGGCGCGCAGCCCGTGCTCAGAGCCGAATGTTTTGGCCCCCGGCTCAGAGTGCTCTCGGATTTGCAACCGCCAAGATGAACTGAGGCTGAAGGTATGCTCAATTTTATGCGCAATTGCCGCTGCGCTCAATGACCGGCGAGGAACTTTGGTGTAATGCCTAGGCGCGCGCGCCTTATCGGGGAGGGGAAATGCTGGCCATCGGCGGGGCAGGCGGGTATAACTTGGCGATGCCGGCACAGGAACAAGGGCTGAAGCGGGAGCTGACTGCGCGCCAGATGGTCATGGTGGCGGTGGGCGGGTCCATCGGCACCGGGCTGTTGCTGGGATCGGGAATCGCCATCAAATTGGCCGGGCCGGCGGTGGTCGTGACGTATGTGCTCAGCGCGTTGATTGCCTGGACGGTGGCCGTGGCTCTGGGCGAGATGTCCAGCCTCCACCCGGCGGCAGGTTCATTCGGGGTTTACGCCGAGATCTACTTGAATGACTGGGCCGGCTTCGTTGCCCGCGCCGGATACTGGTTCTCGGTGGTGTTTGCCATCGGCTCGGAGCTGGTGGCGGCAGGAACCTATATGCGCATCTGGTTTCCTCACGTGCCGGTGGTGGTGTGGATGATCGTATTCGGAGTCTTCCTCGTTGCCATCAACCTCTTCTCCGTCGGCCGCTACGGGACGTTCGAGTATTGGTTCGCGCTGATCAAGGTAGTCACCATCTTCGTCTTCATCCTCACCGGGGCGGCGTTGCTGGCGGGTGGGCGCGTTCACCCGCAATACCTGGCTGACGGCGGCTTTTCGCCCCATGGCTGGACGGCTCCGTTGGTGGCCATCTCCTTCGGGCTATATAGCTTCCTGGGGATTGAGATGGTGGCCATCTCGTCGGGCGAAGCGCGCTCCGGCCGCGACGTAGCGCGCGCAACCACGATTGCCTTCGCCATGCTGGCGTTTGTTTACATTGGCGCCATCGCCGTGCTGGTCGGCGTTATGCCGTGGCGCAGCGCCGGTGTTTCCGAGAGCCCGTTTGTCACCGTCTTCAAAGTGGCGGGCGTCCCGGCTGCCGGCTCCATCATGAATTTCGTAGTGCTGACGGCCGCGCTGTCCGGCGCCAACGCGACCATCTACGTCGCCTCGCGCATGTTGTTCTCGCTGGCGCGTTCCGGTTACGCTCCGGCCCGGCTGGGAAAGCTGAACCAGCAAGGAGTGCCGATGGGTGCGCTGCTCACCTCGATGTTAGGGATCGTCGCCGCGATCCTATTACAACTACGCACCGCGAACGCCTACACGTACATCATCAGCGCCGCGCTGGTCGGCGGGATGATTGCATGGCTGGTCTCATTGGCGGCGCATGTGAGGTTCCGCCGCAGGATTTCTCCGGAACAACTGGCCCAGCTTGGGCTGAGGTCCCCGCTCGGCGCCACAGGATCGATTGTGGGTTTTGTGGCCATCGTGGTCGCGGTGGGCAGCACATGGTGGGTCTCGCAATCAAGCATTGCCGCCAAGAGTGCGGGGTTTTATGTGCTGATACTGAGCGTGGCGTATTTCCTAGTGCGCCGCAAAGGTCGAGCCTCCGAGGCGCACGCGCGGACCCGTTGAGTAGGCTGGTACCCGGGCAGCGGGCGACGTAATTTCAAGGGCTGACCTGCCGCACGTTGCCGCTCCCTGCCACAACTCGGCGTTTTCACTCACCTTGGGTCATGAGTGAAATCGTCTGGTTGCAACAGTTGACAATCGGACAGTCGGCAAACCTCGGTAACGGGAGCGGTGTTCCGCCGTTATGCAACAATGAGTTCTCTATGAAGCGAAGCTCTTGACAGCAAGTGTGGCGCTGGTTCTGCTGCCCGTGCTAGTCAGTTGCAATGGATGCGTGTTTTATCGGTATCAGAGTACAGCTTGTAAGCAACGCGGCGCTGCGTACGCAGCAAGAGTGGAAAAACTTGAGAGAGACGCGCATCAGAACCTCAAGATCGGGACAAGAAAGGAGGACGTGGTCCGCTTCTTCGCGGAAAACGGTATTCCTTTAGCCTTTGTTGCGGATGAGGCGACCGGGACGATCTACACAACTGGATGTGCTCCGTCTGGTTGTGGCTCAGACGCCGCGCTGTTGGGTTTGCGAGTGAAGGTCGACAGAGCGGGTACGGTCATCTCGGAACCGCATGTCGGCGCACTCTACACTAACTGCTTGTAAGTCTCATTGTTGATTGTTGCCTAACATCGCATCTCTAACAATGTCGGCAGTGTCAAGCTCTTTTCGAGCACACGTCAGCCCGCACTCGAAGAAGAGCGCCATTTCGCTCTCGTTGATGGGTTTGCGCTTTCCAACCAAGGCTCGCTCGTAATCGTTTTCAAGTCAGCAACTC
>DATDGY010000045.1:0-4377 GCA_036521855.1 Candidatus Angelobacter sp. | reverse complement strand
CTGATCCTTCGCGAATACATGCAGTTCCCGCAGTGCAAGATAGGAAGACCTTGCATTCTACGCCGCACATGCCCGGCGATGCCCGGCTATTTACCAGACGGTTAACACCCGGGCTTCAAGAATCTCCGCCGCCGGGGAGGCGGGCGAGTGCGCCGCTCCAGGCCGGTTGCCGGTGGCCTGTTGGGCTCGTACCTTTGCCGGAGCCGACGCGAGATCGCGGCTAAGGATAGCGACCCAAAGGTCCTTCGCCGGATGGGCATGTCCTTGAGTAACCGGCGCTAATTGCAACAAATGGCGCATCCTATGCACTATTGATAGTTGTACGAGAATTTATAGCTGTGAAAGGGCTCCCCCATGACCGCGGCGCGTCGTCCGGACACGGACGTTAACGAGTTAGTAAACCATCTCAAGGCCATTACCGACGAACTCACGGCCCTCCACGGAGATCTCTACTGGCTGGCCATGCAGTCCCAGGACGTCACCGGCGGACAACCGTCCGCCGCTGGACTCAATGTTGAACTTCTCACGGGACTCAAAGGCGCGGTGGACAACATGCGGCTGCTGCTCTGGAATTACATTGAGACTGCTTCCGAGATCAATCCGCAAAGAGTGAACGAAGGCCTTGAAGCGCAACGCCTGCAGCGCATGACGCAATTCCTGAAGTCGTTGCGTGAGCGTCTTGGTTCCAGCCATGACCAGCAACCGCAACCGCTTTCTTTCATCGAAAGAATCAGTGCCGCGATGAAGGAGCGGCTGGGCAACAAAGTTGCCTGAGCCGGCGTGATCTAACGGGCGTCCGGGCGACGCCCTCCGAATGGCGCGCTCCGACTATAGCGTTTCTACATTGAAATGTAACTATTTCTTGGGTGGCCCCGGCGCCGCGGCGCGGACATTCTCCGGCACATCGAACTTCTTGAAATTGTCGGCGAAGCGTTTCGCTAACTCGGCCGCGGACTTATCGTAGGCAGCTTTGTCCTTCCAGGCATCGCGCGCATGCAGGAACTCGGAAGGCACATCCGGCACTGACTTCGGGATCGTCAGTCCAAACGCAGGTTCTACCTCAAATTCCGTGTTCTTGAGCTTGCCATCGACAGCGGCGCGGACCATAGCCCGGGTATAAGGCAATTTCATACGCGCGCCCACGCCATACGGTCCTCCGAACCAACCGGTGTTCACCAGCCAACATTGCGCGGTGTGCTCTTTCATGCGGCGTCCCAGCATCTCGGCGTAGACCTTGGGCCGCAGCGGGAGGAACGGCGCTCCAAAGCCGGTGGAGAAATTCGGCGTCGGTTCCTTCAGGCCGGCCTCGGTCCCGGCTACTTTGGCGGTGTAACCGGAGAGGAAGTGATACATCGCTTGTTCCGTCGTCAGCCGGGAGATGGCAGGCAGCACGCCGAAGGCATCTGCGGTGAGAAAGATGATGTTCTTGGGATGCCCGCTGACCCCGGGGATGACGGCGTTGTCGATGTATTCCATCGGGTAGGCGACGCGGGTATTCTCCGTCTTGCTGCCGTCGTCGTAGTTCGGAACCCGCGTTTCCGGATCGAGAGTCACGTTCTCGAGCACCGAGCCGAAGCGGATGGCCTTCCAGATCTGCGGTTCCTGCTCCTGGGACAACTTGATGGTTTTGGCATAACACCCGCCCTCGAAGTTGAAGATACCGTTTGGACTCCAGCCGTGCTCGTCATCGCCGATGAGGCGGCGCTGAGGGTCGGCGGAAAGGGTGGTCTTGCCGGTTCCGGAAAGTCCGAAGAAGAGCGCGGGCACGCCGTCACTGCCTACATTGGCGGAGCAGTGCATGGGGAAAACGTTCCTTTGCGGCAGCAGGAAGTTCAGGGCCGAGAAGATCGACTTCTTCATCTCGCCGGCGTAACCGCTGCCTACCACCAGGACCAGCTTGCGCGTGAAGTTCACGGCGACGAAGGCTTCTGACCGCGTACCGTCACGCTGCGGGTCGGCCAGGAAATCGGGAACGCCCAACACGGTGAATTCAGGGCAGTGGCTCTTCAATGCTTCGCTGGTTGGGCGGATGAACATGACGCGCACAAAGAGGTTCTGCCACGCCAGGTTATTGATCACCCGGATGGGGAGCCGATAGTCTGGGTCGGCGCCGGCATAGAGGTCCTGGACGAACAGTTCCCGGCCGCGCAAATAGTCCAGCACGCGTTCAAACAGCGCGTCGAACTTCACCGGATCAAACGGCTGGTTAATCTCGCCCCAGTTGACGAGCTCGGCGGTAATCGAGTCCTTTACGGTGAAGCGGTCTTTGGGTGTGCGGCCGGTGAATTTTCCGGTATAGGCGGCGAAGGCGCCATTATCGGCAAGATGGCCTTCGCCATGGCGCACGGCGTGTTCCACCAGCGGCCCGGAGTGCAGATTGCGGTGAACCGGGTTCGTCTTAAGAAGAGTTTCCAGGGCTGAAGCGGTATCGATGGCTGGCAAAGTCTGTGACATGTCGGACGATCTCCTGTTCCCAAACCTGGGCGCGCGCAGCAGGGCCGGCGTGATGAGCGGATTGGGCTGAAAATTGCGAACTCAGGCCGTTGTAACCAGCGCGTCCTGAGGCGCTCCTACTTCGTTCAAGACTGCGTTCAAATGCGTGAGGGCCTCCGCGACCGTGAGCGAGTACATCTCCCGCCCGTGTTCATAGGCGCCGGTCTCAATGGCCGTTTTCAGAAAGTGCCCGGCTGTCTGGATGGCCAGCGGATCGGTGATCACTCGGCCGGTGCGCCGGTTGTATTCCACCCACGTTGGATGCGGCAACGCGATCCAAACAGGCCGCCCGCCGACCAGAAATTTTATGTCCACAGCGTCGGCGTGCCGCGTAGCGATGGCCACGATCAGCGCCTGGTAAACGCAGTGGAGCCTCTGGTCGGTCCACCGGTCGGCAACGTGAAAGTCCTCATACATGATGACTAAAAATATAACGGACTGCAGCCAACCCAGGCAATGTTAAGCGGTGGACAGGCCCTAGGCGTGTGATCGCGCTCACATTACAATCATTCAGCTTGACGAGCAGGCGTCCGGAGAGTATGGCGCTTCGGCAATTTCGCCGGATAAGCCAACGGCTCCTTCCTGACCGAAGCAGGAGCGTGAGGCGCAATTTCCATGAACGGCATCGTGAACACCATGCAGGCGGTTTGGATTCCCCAGTTCGGCGGACCCGAGGTCCTGGAAGTCCGCCAGGTCGGTAAGCCGATGATTACTCCGGAGCAGGTCCTGGTGCGGGTTCGGGCCTCGGCTCTAAATCGCGCCGACTTGCTGCAACGCCAGGGCAAATATCCTCCTCCGCCAGGATTTCCGGCGGAGATTCCCGGCATCGAGTTTGCCGGCGAGGTAGCCGAAACCGGCTCCTCGGTGCGAATGTGGAAACCTGGGCAACGGGTCTTCGGCCTACTGGGCGGCGGCGCCCATGCCGAGTACGTGGTCACCCACGAACGTTTGCTGGCGGAAGTTCCTTCTAGCCTGGACTGGGCCCAGGCTGCTTCCGTTCCCGAGGTCTTTATCACCGCGCATGACGCGCTCTGGATCCAGGCCGGACTGCGGCCCGGCGAGACCGTGCTGATCAACGCCGTAGGCAGCGGCGTTGGCCTGGCTGCGGTGCAACTGGCCCGCGCCGTCCACGCCGTTCCCTTCGGGACGTCGCGCACGAAGGACAAGATCGAACGCGCCCAAGCCTTCGGCCTGGAAACCGGCCTCACGGTGCGCGACAATTTCGATGAGCTGATCGCCGCCGCCGAAAAGTGGACGGGCGGCAAAGGCATCAACGTGGCGCTCGACCTGGCCGGCGGCCCTTACGTCAAAGCCTTCCAGCGGCTCATGGCCCTCAAAGGACGCGTCATGCTGGTGGGCTCGGTGGCCGGCGGCGGCAGCGAACTGGACTCGCGCTCCATGATGGTCAAACGCCTGACGGTGCGCGGTACCGGCCTGCGCGCGCGCAGCCTGGAAGAGAAGATCCAAGTGACACAGGCCTTCGCGGCGGAAGTGGTCCCGCTGCTGGCCCATGGCACGCTCCGTACCACGATTGACAGCGTCTTTCCCCTCGCCGATATCGCCAAGGCACACACCCGCCTGGAGTCGAACGAGACGTTTGGGAAAGTCGTGATCACGATGGAATGAAGTTATGCCGAAGTAATGACGTTATGGCAGAGTTAGCGAGACGCCGCGTCGATCGCGTATCGCGTGGCCCTGACTCAGTCGGCGTAAGCGCAAACCGACAGAGAGCTCCAGGAGGCTGTGGCATTAACCGGCTTACTGAGGTGTCTTCCGAATGAAAAGACGGCTTATTCTGTTAGCATTGTCCCTTTTAGCTCTGATAACGCTCGGCGGCGGAGTTATCTACTGGCGAACTCTTCGTATCCAATCGGCGGCGGAAGC
>DATDGY010000044.1:0-33839 GCA_036521855.1 Candidatus Angelobacter sp. | reverse complement strand
CAAAAAATGGCACTACAAAGGCTAGGAACTAGCTTTCGCCCGCTTGAGGAGGCGCCACAATGTGAAAAACAGTATTTTCTGAATACGAGCCTATTGATTTTCAGAGTGGCGAAAGAAGCTTGCGGCGGCCACCCGTGAATGGCAACCGAAACTCCTTTCCCTTCAAGTTGCGGTTTTCACGGCAGAAGATTTCTTCAGCAATGCAATTTGGCCAGCATGATAGAGGCTGTGCTGGACCACGCCGTGAAAGAGGTAATAAAAGTCGTACTGGCGGCCGGGAACCGTTTCGCTCAAACGGGCATCACTGAACGTTTCCATGCCGAGCGCAAGCTGCTCCCGGGTATCCAGCATTCGGCTCGTGGCGGCGGTCCATGCTTCAGGGCTCGAATCCGTCACCGGCGGCCAGTCCTTCTCCGTGCCGACGATCTTCGGCATCGGCACACCGCGAACGGCAGCGCCCGCGGCTTGCGTCCAGACTTCAATATGCAGAACCAGTTCCCAGATGGAGTGCGCGGTTGCAACGGGATGCGCATGGGCTTGTTCAGGCGTCACACCGGTCAGCAGTTGCTTCAGCGACGGTCCGTGCCACGCGTCCCCGGCGAAGGCGCGGCGGAGTTGGTCGGCGATACGAAGACATTCGGTGTTCATAAAAATAGCGGCTGGCAAATTGATGTGAGCCAGCCGCCCATGGATTCAGCAATTCTGTCCCTGTCTCAGGCCGTCACGTATTTGCCGGCCTCCACCATTCGGTTAGCGATCTGCTGAGTCAAGGAAATCACGTTGTACGGCTCGTACTTGAACAAACGCCGCAGGATGACCAGTTGCGTGCGCAACATGTCACCCTCGGCCACAGCGGCTACCACTTTGCGGGCCGCAGCTTCAATCTTGTCCATCGACCGGGCCAGGCTGACCTGGGTCATGGCGATGGCCAGCTGCGACTTTGCTTCACCGTTGCGTTCGATCAGCTTTTGCGTACGAAGGACCGTGGAATCCATGGCAAAGCCTTCAATCACCATGTCCGAAATGGCGGCCAGGATCTCCTGCTGCTGCTCGATGTCCATCAAGTATTTCTGGAAAGCGGCGCCAGCCAACATCAAGCCGGCCTTTTTGGCGTTGGCCACCAGCACACGCTCCTGCGCTAGCGGCCCTTCCAACGGCTCGGCGGCGGCTCCGGACATGATCTCCTCGGTAAGTTTTTTGATAGCGGGCATGAGGGCAAGCTGGCCCTTTCCAGCGCGCTCCAGCAACATCCCCGTGATCAGCATCCGGTTAATCTCGTTGGTACCTTCGAAGATGCGGTTGACGCGCGAATCACGGTACGCCCTCTCCGCGGGATACTCCTCCACGAACCCGTAGCCGCCGTAGATCTGCACAGTCTCATCCACCACGTAGTCGAGCATCTCCGATCCGTAGACTTTCATGATGGAGCATTCCACGGCATACTCTTTAATGTTCTTGGCAATCTGCTTGTAAGCGTCGGCCGCGGTCTTGTCGATTTCGGACATGGCGGCGTCGATCATGCCCACCGTACGATACGACATGGATTCACCGGTGTATACGCCCACCGCCATATTGGCCAACTTTTCCTTGATCATGCCGAAGTCGGTGAGCGGCTTGCCAAAGGCTTTGCGCTGCTTGGCATAGCCGATGGCGTGATTGAGAGAATTGCGCGCGCCCCCGACTACGCCAGCGCCCAATTTGAAGCGCCCGATATTCAGGATGTTGAAGGCGATCACGTGCCCCTTGCCGATCTCGCCCAGCAAATTCTCTTTGGGCACGCGGCAATCGTTCAAGATGATGGGTGTGGTGGAGGAGCCCCGAATGCCCATCTTCTTTTCTTCAGCGCCGCTCTGGAAGCCGGGGAATTTGCGCTCCACGATGAAGGCCGAGAACTTCTCTCCATCCACCTTGGCGAAGATCACGTACACGTCGGCAAAACCGCCGTTGGTAATCCACATCTTTTCGCCATTGAGGATCCACTCCTTACCATCGGGCGAGAGCACCGCCTTGGTGCGCGCGTTGAGCGAATCCGATGCGGATGTGGATTCAGAAAGCGCATAAGCCGCAATCAACTCGCCCGTAGCCAGCTTGGGCAGATATTTCGCCTTTTGCTCCGGCGTGCCGAAATAGACGATGGGCAAAGTGCCGATGCCCACGTGCCCGCCAAAGCTCACGCTGAAGCTGCCGTTGACGGCGATATATTCGTTGATCAGCGACGAGGAGATCTTGTCCATGTCCGAGCCGCCATACTGCTCGGGAATGTCCACGTTTGCGATGCCAATCTCGCACGCTTTGCGCAGCAGCGCGCGGGTAACCTCGAATTCTTTGTGCTCGATCTTCTCCACGTTGGGCAGAATCTCGTTGCGGGCAAACTCTTCCGTGGTCCTCGCGATCTGCTGGTGCTCTTCGGTCAAGTCTTCGGGCGTGAAAACCTGGTCGGTGGAATGTTCTTCAATCAGGAAACTTCCGCCCACCAGCTTGGTCTTGTTGGGAACAGCTACGGTCGCCATGATTTCTCTCTCCTCTTGTCTTATGCACAAAGGACATTTGTTCTGCAATCCCGAACCTGCGTTGTTTGCAGGTGAGGGACCCCTATCTCCGCCTGCAATCTCAAGGCCTGCCAATGGAGAGCCTTGCGGCTAAAAGGATCTCTCGCTTCGCTCGAGATTGCAGAAAAAGCTCCTCGACGCTCTTTGCGTCTTCGTAAAACTCATTGAAGGTTCTCGATAATCCCGGCCGCGCCCATGCCCCCGCCGATGCACATCGTCACCAGCCCATACCGGCCGTTCCTGCGCTTCAACTCGCGGATGATCGTCGCCGTCAGCTTGGCTCCGGTGCAGCCCAGCGGATGCCCCAGGGCCACCGCTCCACCGTTAGGATTGATCTTGCTGGGATCAAGTCCCGCTTCTCTAATGACGGAGAGCGCCTGCGCCGCAAAGGCCTCGTTCAGTTCAATCACGTCAATGTCATCGAGCTTCAGCCCTGAGATCTTCAAGGCTTTGGGAATCGCGTAGACCGGTCCCAAGCCCATCTCCTCAGGCAAGTAGCCGGCAGTAGAAAAAGACACAAATCGTGCCAGCGGCTTGATGCCTAGTTGCTTCGCTTTTTCCGCGGTCATCACGACCGAGGCCGCCGCGCCATCGGACGTCTGTGAAGAATTCCCCGCAGTCACCGTTCCCTGTGCATGAAAAGCCGGTTTCAGCCCGGCGAGCGCCGCGAGAGTGGTATCGGCGCGCGGTCCTTCGTCGACTTTGAAGCTGATGTCGATCCGCTTCGGTTTGGCGCCATTGGGCGTGGTGAAGCTCACCGGTACCGGAACGATCTCGTCTTCAAACTTGCCTGCCTGGATCGCGGCGATCGCCTTCTTGTGGCTGTTGAGCGAGAACTCGTCGGCCATTTCGCGGGTGATGCCGAAGCGTTTGGCCAGCCGCTCCGCGGTCAGTCCCATGGAGAGATAAGCGTCAGGATAGTGGTCGATGAGCCAGGGGTTCGCGGAAATCTTGTTCCCACCCATGGGGATCATGCTCATGGACTCTGTGCCTCCGCCGATAGCCACTTCGGCGCGTCCGGCCATCACCGAATCGGCAGCCAGCGAGATCGCCTGCAAGCCCGACGAACAGAAGCGATTGATGGTCATGGCCGAAACTTCCACCGGCACGCCAGCGCGCAACGCCGCGATACGGGCCACGTTCATCCCCTGTTCGGCCTCAGGAGTGGCGCAGCCGATGATCACGTCTTCCACTTCCTTGGCATTGAGTTGCGGCAAGCGCTCCAGCGCTCCCTTGATGGCTACGGCGGCCAAATCGTCGGGACGCGTGTTGCGCAGCGCCCCCCGCGGCGCTTTGCCGACTGCAGTGCGAACTGAACTTGCAATTACGACATCTCGCATAAAAAGCTCCTAGCTGCTGGCCACTGGCCGCTAGCTCTCTTGCCTATTCTTCTCACTCCCTGAAAATGCGACGCTTCTTCCGCAGCGAAACCTCAGTCAGCGGATGGATTCACATCGATCCGAATGACCTCGTTCCTTTTCACCTTTTGGCCATTCACTTCCGTTGTCTTCAGCATGTAATAAACCTTAATCCTTCCGCCAATTCTAAAATCGGACATCTTCACATCCTGCTCCCGGCCATTATTCAAATGCACCTTGTAGTGCTCGGGAACATAAGCGACAAAGTTCTGTGTCCCTTTTCTACCGGTATAAGTCAAGGTGATCTCTCGTTTATCAGCATCGACTGCGGTAATTTGCCCTGTCCATGTGTCTCCCACGTACCCACGAGGATAGTAGCCGGGCGGTGCAGTACCCTGTTGCGCCAGTCCTGAAGAAAAAGACAAGACCAGCATGATGATCGCCAAGCTCTTTGCAAGCTGCATATCTAGTTTCTCAGCGGTTTGCCCGTCTTTAACGTGAACTGAATTCTCTCCTGGGTCTTCTTCTCACCGCACAACGACTTGAAACTTTCGCGTTCCAGGTCCAGCAGATACTGCTCGCTGACGGGTGTCCCCGGCGAGACGTTGCCGCCGCTCAGAATCTCGGCAACCTTGGTTCCGACCTTCTTATCGTGGTCGCTGATGTATTCTGCCTGTCTCATTAGATGAAGGCCAAGCTTTAAAGTCGCTAACACACTCTCGCCCGGCGCGGGGATATCGGTACGGGGGACCGGCGCTTTGTATCCTGCTCGGGCCAGCTCCAGGGCGCGGTCCTTGGCATCGGTCAGCAGACGCTCCCGATTCATCGTGATCAGGTCGCCCTCGGAAAGGAAGCCGAGACCGCGGGCTTCACTAGCGGAGGTCGAGACTTTGGCCATGCCAACGATCTCAAACGCCCGTTTCAGACCCTCGATCACCTCGACTGACTCCGCGCGGCCGTCAGGACGTACGGCATGAGCGTTGTCCAGTGCCCGCAGCAGCATCTCCTTGCAGCCGCCGCCGCCGGGCAGGAGTCCTACTCCGACTTCCACCAATCCCATATAGGTTTCCGCATGTGGCTGGCGCGCCGCTGAGTGCAGGTTGATCTCGCAGCCTCCGCCCAGCGTCATGCCGAACGAGGCCGTGACCACCGGCCGGGTGCAGAACTTGATGGCCTGGGTCATCCCCTGGAACTGCTTGATGGCCAGGTCAACCTCGTCCCACTCTTCTTCCTGGACGGCCAGCATCAGCATCATGAGATTAGCGCCGACGGAGAAGTTGGCCGAATCGCCGGTGATCACAAACGCCTCAAACTGGTCGCCGATGCCCCCGGTCTTCAACGACTGCGTGACCATCTGCACGATGTCGCCGCCCAGGGCGTTCATCTTGCTGTGAAACTCGATGCAGCCCACACCGTCGCCCAGATCGATGAGTGATGCGCCGGCGTTCTTCTTGACCACGCCGCGCGATTTCTTGGCGACGGCCACCGACCACACGCCCTCGGCAACCTCCACCGGCTTGTATCTTCCCGTGCGCAGATCGAAGTAAGCGCGGCCGGAGGGCGCACTGGGATCGTCTTTGTACCAACTCTTCCCGCCTGCGGCTAAAAGTTTTTCGACATTCGCGGCCACCGGCTTGCCTTCCTTCTTCATCCGCTCCACTGTGGGCTCCACGCCCGCCAGGTCCCACAGCTCGAAGGGGCCGACCTCCCAGTTGAACCCCATGCGCATGGCCGCATCGATCTCCACTACCGAATCGGCAATTTCAGGAATGCGGTTGGCGGAGTAGGTCCACATCTCAGAGAGCGTGGTCCAGATGAACTGCACGGCCTTGTCGCGCGAATCGCCGGCCAGGATGCTGCGCAGTCGTTCGCCGATGTCTTCAATATTCTTGGCCATCTCCAGCGACGGGAATTTCGGCTTCTGCGCAGGATGATATTCGAGCGTTTTGCGGTCGATGGCCATGCGCTCTTCGCCCTGAGGGCCTTTCGCTTTCTTATAGAAGCCGCCTTTGGTCTTATCGCCCAGCAGCTTCCGCTCGATCATCTTCTCCAGGAATTCCGGCAGCTTCAGGTCAGACCGCTCGTCGCGTACGCTCTTGCTGAAGTTCTTGACCACGCTGACCATCACGTCCAGCCCGACCAGGTCGATGGTACGGAACAACGGCGCTTTGCTCCAGCCGCCGCTGCCGCTGATTGCGTCCACTTCTTCGATGGTCAAGTCCAATTCCTGCATCACGCGGAATGCGTTCAGTCCGGAAAAATTGCCGATGCGGTTGGCGATGAAGTTGGGCGTGTCCTTGGCGGTAACGATGCCTTTGCCCAGGCGAACGTCACCGAAGTGCGCGATGGTTTCGATGGCCGCGGGGTCGGTCTCCGGCGTGGGAATGATCTCCAGCAGGCGCATATAGCGCGGCGGGTTGAAGAAGTGCGTGCCGAACCAGTGCCGGCGAAAATCTTCACTGAATCCTTCGGCAATGCTGTGCACCGGCAAGCCGCTGGTGTTGGTGGTGACGATGCTGCCCGGTTTACGCGCGGCCTCCACTTTCTTGAGCAGAGCGCGCTTGATCTCGAGATTCTCGGCGACTGCTTCGATGATCCAGTCAGCATCGGCCACGAGCTTGATGTCGTCATCAAAATTGCCGATGCTGATCAGCCGCTCCAGACCCTTCTCAAAAAACGCGGCTGGCTTGGACTTGACCGCGGCGTCGAGACCGGCGGCCACAATCTTATTGCGGGCGGCCTTGTCGGAGCTTTGCGCGGCGTCAGGCGGGACTATGTCCAACAGATAGCAGGGCACGCCTGCATTAGCCATATGAGCCGCGATCCGCGCACCCATGGTTCCTGCACCCAGCACGGCAACTTTATCAATGCGCTTATGTGCCGGCCTGGCTTCAGGCTTGGCGCTCTTGGCAGCGCTCACGTCGGCGGACGTGACGGTGGCGACATCACTCATGGCAATGCCTCCTGTAACGGTGTCGAACAGCGGAGCAAACGAGCCTCCTGACCGCGAGCATAACAGTAATCTCAGCTCATTGACACGGCGGTGCTTGTGATCTTCGGCAGACGTCCGAACCTACAAAACAATACAGTCCCGGGAGAGGTCACTGACGCTGCACCTTCGGCCTTGGGCCGCCAAGAGCGTCGTGGAGGACGTCACAATTCTACTGAATGAGTATTCATTCAGTCAACGCCTCGGGCCCTTGCTGCAAGAAATCACTTATTATCAATAACCTATACCCAACGACCAGACTTCACATATTCCAGCGCTTTTTTCGCAATCTGCTTTTCACCACCGTAGCTGAGTCTAGCTGCTGCCTCTTCCAGGGAAAGCCAATATGCCCGCCGGACCTCATGTTTCATGTCGGGCTTGATGTCCCCGATCTGTCCCGACACGTATTTCATCATAAAGAAGCTCACGATCTTGAAGACTTTGGCGCCGTCCGACCACTTGCGCGTGTAGACGTACTTGATATCTGCCAGTTTGGTCACGGGCGCCGCTCGGACGCCGGTTTCCTCACGGACCTCGCGGACCGCAGTTTCGAGAGGCTTCTCCCCGGAATCAATGTTGCCCTTCGGCAGGGCGACCGTGTTCCTGCGGTCTTCGGGTTCGCCTTCCCGGCCTGGCTCAATCACGGCTACCCACCACTGGCTTTTCATGTGGCGCAGCACCACGGCGCCCGCGGAGTATTCACGAATCATTTCTGTCTTCCGGCAAGGACGGACGATCCGCCGAACAACCTTGCCAGTCTGCCGGACGCGTCATCAGCCCTTTCCGGATGCAGGGGCCGCACAACAGGTTACCAAGGTCGCTCATCCGTTTGTCCCTTTTTTCATCGAAGATTCAATGCTAAAAGTGAAACTCTTGGTCGCGTAATCCGTTCTAATCACTGGGGAGTATCCCCAGCCGGCTGCCACGGGCTCTACAATGGCGGCAGCTTAGGAGCCTTTGGTGAAGAATCCGCTGAACAAGATCGTACGCTCGGTGCAGGCTTTCGGCCGCGAACTGAAACGCCAGACCCGGCCGCAAGCCGGGGCCGAGGAGTCGCGCTTCCCCAAGATCGGACTGGCTCTGGGCGGAGGTTTTGCCCGCGGCCTGGCTCACATCGGCGTATTGAAGGTGTTCGAAGAGGAGCAGATTCCCATCGACTTCATCGCCGGGACCAGTGTGGGATCGGTGATCGGCGCCAGTTACGCCAGCGGCGTCTCGGCGAAAGAACTCGGTGAGATTGCCTCGCTGGTGCGCTTCAAGGATTTTTCCCGCTGGACGTTCTCCCGCTTCGGCCTCTTCAGCAACGACAAGATGGCGGAATTCCTGCACAAGATCTTGCGCTGCAGGACGTTTGAAGAGCTGCGAATTCCTCTGGCCGTGGCCACTACGGACATCATCACCGGCGAGCCGGCGGTCTTCACCCAGGGCGACCTGGTAGCGCCGGTGCGGGCCAGTTGCGCTTACCCGGGAATGTTTCTGCCCGTGAATATCAACGGCCGCCTGCTGGTGGACGGCCTGCTGACCCACGCCGTGCCCGCCGCGCCTTTGCGCGAGATGGGCGCCGAGCGCGTGGTTGCCGTGTATCTGAGCGCGCGCTGGGTCAAGCCGCGCGGGCCGCGTCACGTCTTCGACATCATCGGTCAATGTTTCTCCATCGCCCAAGACAAGATGTGCGGACTGTGGAAGTCCGTATCCGACGTTGTTGTGGAACCTGACATCGGCGACTTTGGCTACGACGATTTTGCCCGCGCTTCGGAAATGGTGCGCGCGGGTGAAATCGCGGCGCGAGCCGCCTTGCCCCGGATTCGCGAGTGGCTCCCCATAAGAACGACCCCAGCGGCCACGCCGGCCATTGAGCCTGAGCCGGCGACCGTAGTCGCAGCCGAATAACATGCGCTGATTCGCCTTCATGTACCCGGCTCTCTCTTCACGCGCAGCCCAATTTCAGCGAGGCGCTGCGCCCTTGCCCTGGCGGCGAACAACTGAGGGCGCTTGTGTTCCGTGTGTTTTCTAGAGCAGCCCAAAGCTGAAATGGGTAACCGGCTCCTCCTCCGGCGACAACACCAGCAGGACGACCCGGTCGGACACAGGCAGGTTCTCAACCTCAAAGCTAACCCGAAAGACACGCTCATCGTAGGGGACATCAGCGGGCACGCCGATCATCTTTACCGATTGCGGATCTATCTCGTGCATCTCCAAGCCGTGATAAATCTTGAGCTTGAATCCCAACTTGAGAAGAAATTGTTCTGGATCCTCGGCGGTCGCTACGCTGTCCGACGGACCCTCCAGCAAGGTCTTTCGCAGCGAAACCGTGACTCGAAAACTGAACTGCCGCGGAAAATGTTTCAACGGCATCCCATCCGCCGCCACGATCTTCGAATTCAGCCCCTCCGACACATGCCGCGCGCCCTCCATCTGCGGACATTCGATCAGCCCCAGCACGGCCACATTGGCGCCGGAAGGCAACAGGCGCACCACCACGTATCCAGCCGGCATAGCGGAGTGAAGGCCGGGCCCGGTTTGCAACTGCCCGGCAGTCGCGATGCTCGCCAGCGCCGCGGCCAACACTCCGGCCCGAACCCAACGCCGCATAAAGTCGAGACGACTCAAGCCACGCCTCCATCGTTCTTCGTCGCGACGTGTGCGTTGTTCGTCGCGACGTGTGGCGTAACCTGCCCGCGGCATGATACACAAGGAGTTGCCATTCTCTCTTCAGCCCATTCGCGCCCGAAAACGGGCGCTGACGGGACTCGAAAGTGAGAACAGGCTCGACTTGATTAAGATGCCTCGCCTGCTCTGCTTTACCGCTCATCCCGACGATGAAGCCGGCGGCTTTGGTGGAACTCTGTTCCACTATGCCACTGGCGGCGTGGAAACCCACGTCATCTGTCTGACTCCCGGCCAGGCGGCCACCCACCGCGGCGGCGCCGAAACCGACGAGGAACTCTCCGCCGCGCGCCGCCTCGAGTTTGCCGAATCCTGCAAGCTCCTCAAGGTCACAAACGGAACCGTGCTCGACTATCCCGATGGGAAACTCGATCAGCAGAATTTCCTCAGCGTCGTCGCCGACCTCGCGCGGCGTGTGCGGCAGATTCGTCCTCACGTCATCATCACCATGGGTCCGGAGGGCGGCATCACCGCTCACCCCGATCACTCCATGGTCTCGCTCTTCGCCACCATGGCCTACCATTGGGCCGGACGCAGCAACCGCTTTGCCGACCAACTCAACGACGGCCTCGCCGTCCACCAGGCACAGAAGCTCTACTACGGAACCATGCTCTTCACCATGCCTGACCGCCCGCGGGTATCTTTGCCGCCTTCGACCGCCATCGTCGAGCTCTCGCCGCACGAGATGGATACCAAGATCGCCGCCTTCAAAAGCCACACCTCGCAAGCGCCCTTGTTTGCCTTCTTTGAAGCGACCATACGCAAACGCGGGCGTCTCGAACTCTTTCACCTCGCCGCCGCCTCCACGCCGCGGAAGATCGAAGTGGAGAAGGATTTGTTTGCGGGAATCGCCGTTAGTACTTAGTAATTAGTACTTAGCCAAGGCAAATCAAAGCGCGATGGCGCATGCGGCGACAGCGCCGCTCAAAATCCACAACGCCGCCGAATTCTGAATACTAAGTACTAAATACTAATTACTAAATACTCTCTCCTCACTTCGCCACCGGCTTAATAATCTCACCCAGCATATCCGGCTTCGTCTCATCGCGCACCAAGTGAGCGTACTTTTCGCCGCCGTGATAGTCGAGCACGTAGGTCTTGTAATAGTCGCCGCTCACGATCAACAGGTCGAGCTTGGGACCGCCGCTCCGGCTTCCCGCTTTAAGCGCTTCGCGCAGGATGTCCGGCGTAAACTTTCTTCCATTCACGGCTACCAGCGTGGTTCCCGGCGCGATATGCGCGTCCCACGCCGGACTCTTTGCGATCACGTCCTGCACGCCGCCTTTGTCGTCGAGCGCCAGGCCGATTGAGAACCGGGCATCAACGGCGTTACGTTCTTTTTCCATGGCTTTGGTAAATTCGCTGGGCTCGTCCGTATACACCAGCCGCCAGCCGCTGTTGGTGATTCCACCCAGGGGCGCGCCGGGGCCGTAGGTGTCCAGACGGTCGCGCAGAAATTTTCGCCAGTCGTACGGGGTCACGGCATTGAGGGCGTTGACCACATCGTCAAAGTTGTACTTCACTACCATCGGTGCAGTGTTCTGTCCGCCATGAAAAGCGCGGCTGAAATCGTTCAACGACTTGGCTCCGTTGGTCTGCTGACGAATCACGGTATCGGCTTCCAGCCAGATCAGGAAGCCTTCCGGATAGTAGTCCACACTGCGCCGCCAGCTCTCGAACTCCGAAGGCGCGCCATAAAGGATCTGCGCCGCATCGGCCGTATCCTGCAGCGGACGCCAACTCCGCCCCGGCGTATTATTCAGCGCCGCCGCGGTCTCGGCCGTCTCGTCCAGGAACTGCTGCCTGGTCCACAACCCGCTGCGCGCCGCCAGAATGTCGCCCCAATATTGCGTGAGCCCTTCATAAACCCAAAGCAGGTCGCCCTTCATCGGATCCTGAAAGTTAGGCGTGGCCAGCCCTTCGGGACGGCGATATTTCCCGTTCCAGGAGTGGGTCATCTCATGCGGCAGCAGCGATCCCGCCAGCCAGCGCATGTCTTCTTCGATCATGGTGCGCTCGGCCACGCGATCGTCGCTCGACTGATGATGTTCCAGCCCAAAGTGCGCGGTATGGTCGCTAAGCGTCAGCAGGAAGTGATATTCGTTGTAGTGGCGCGCGCCGAACAGCGCCCCGGTTTCGGCCACCAGCTTCTTATATTCGTTGATGGTCTCCTGCGGCATCTGCAGCGCCGCCTCGCTGTCCGCGGCCTCGTCAATGTAGTGCTGAATGGGGCCCTCCGGGGTCAGCGCGATGCGCCGGAAGTGCGCCCCGGCCAGCACCGGCGAATCCACCAGCATGCTCAACGACACCGGCTGGAACACCACGTCATTGTCGCGATCGCTGGTCACAGTCAGGGCCGTGTCATAGTGCCAGCCCGCGGGCAGCTTCACTTGCGGCGCTACCAGGATGTCGTCCGTATTCTTTCCCGGCGTGTACGGATACAGCACCACCTGGTTCCAACTCAGCACATCAAGCTGGGTGGTGGCGGAAGCGCCCGAAGAAAATCCCTGCGGCGGCGCCGGCATCACCAGGTCCAGCTTCGCTTCCAGCGTGCTGGTTCCTTCCGGGACCGTCAACTGGAAGGCGTACATCTCTGTCAGGTCGCGGCGCCACGTCAGCCGCTGTCCCTTGGCGCCATAGAACTGCATCCCGGTCAGGTCCACGATGGGTCCGGTCGGCCCGTGCTCTCCGGGAATCCACTTGGGAAAGACCAGCGTCAGCGGTCCTGGCGCGACTGGGATCTGCAAGGTCGCATGCAGTATCTTATCCGGCGCGTGAGTGGCGTCCACCAGCAGCTTGATCGGCTGTCCCGACGCCGGACCCGCTCCCGCCCTGCCCCTCTGGACATAGGACTGGGCGACGGCCGCGCCGGCGCCGCTTGCCAAACTGAAAACTACCGCAAAGACCTTGCTTTTCAATACGATGGTCATAACGTGTCTCCGAAACCGGCAAGATTAAAGAAGCGGCCAGCTTAAAGAAGCACTTAGCAAATAGCAATTGGCAAAACCAACACCTTACCGCGGATCCACGCTGATAAGCGCTGATTCAGCGGTGGGGTTTTGGTCTTGGTTTTGATTTTCAATCGTCAATTTTTGGCAATCCTGGCAATCCTGGCAATTTTTTCTGGTCCCGGCGATCACGGCGATCACGCGCAATCACGGCGATTTTCCGACCCCAAGACCTCCGTTTTTGCCATCCGTTCTTCCGTCCCACATTGAAAACAAATGACATCGCGCAGTGGGACGAAGTAGGAGCACTTAGCAATTAGTAAACCGAAACCGGCGGAGCCAATCTTTAACAATATTGTTTACATGCAATAAAAGATATAGTATGATATCGGTTGGCTCCGCGCAGGTGGACGCCTAGACGGTCTTTGACAAAAAGCGCTCAGCAATCAGCATTCAGCTAGACCCGAAGGCTGCATATGCAAAGCTGTATGCGGTTTTGGGGTGACTTGGGGTGAACATGGGGTGAAGTGGCGTGAAATGGGGGAGGGGGGAGCGAACAAGAAGCGAATAGACGGCTGGATGTCGATTGTTTTCAACATCGGGCCGAGAGAAATGGACCTTTTTGCCGCAGATTTAGGCAAATAAACGCGGATCGGAACAGAAAGGAGATCGCTGACTGGCCCTGGTACATGTCCACTTTGAATCGCATTGGGATCACCTTGGGATGAATCGTCCTAAACCCTTTGTTTTTGGGATGCAGGGGGAGGGGGAGGAAATCCACGGCAGGCCGGGACAGATCGCCGTCATCCACGCCAAGCCGGGACAGATCGCCGTCATCCACGGCAAGCCGGGACAGGTCGCCGTGATCGGAAAGCTAGGAGCCAGGAGCTAGGAGCACAGCTCCTGGGTGCTCTTCTTTGCGGGGCCGGCCTGCGGCAGCAAGGTGATCGAAGCACCGAAGACCGAATACTAAGAACTCTTCTTTTTCGTCTTCCTTTTGGGCTTTTCCGGTTCTTCTTCCGACGCGGCGGGTTGGGCGCCGGGCATGCTGGCCATCAGCTTGTCAAAGGCGTCTTTGGCCGTCATTTCTTTCTTACGTCCCTGATTGTGGCGGTAGTTGTGCTCGCTGTTGCAGGTGCGGCAGCGGGTCTTGAGCACCTCCTCGCCCGTCGTCGACATGGACACCACGGAGTGGTCGGTCGAGCGTTTACAACGGGAACAATGGTCGTCGATGTCATCGCCGAGGCGCAAGAATCAAGATCCCCCTCTTCGAGTCTGCTCACGAATCCCTTCTAGCTCCCTAATATAAAGGAAGCGAGGCAAAAGATTGCCAAAATTGCCAGGATTGCCAAAATTGACGATTGAAAACCAAAACCCAAAACCAACTGCCTTGGTTTTCAATTTTGACAATTACCCGATTTTGGCAATTCCGGCGATCTCTTGGTGATTGTGTTCTAATGGCGACCAATGAGCAAGCAGCGCGGCAAGTTCATCACCTTTGAAGGGCTCGACGGCGTGGGCAAGTCCACGCAACTGAAGAACCTTGCCGCATGGCTGCGGCGGCGCGGCGTGGACGTGATCGTCACCCCGGAGCCGGGCGGCACCGCCATCGGGCAGAAGCTGCGCTCGGTCCTGCTCAGCTCGCGGACACACGAGCTCTCGCCGCTGGCCGAGCTGGCGCTGATGTTTGCCGATCGCGCACAGCACATTGACCAGCTCATCCTGCCGGCGTTACAGCGCGGCCAATGGGTCTTGTGCGATCGCTTTACCGATTCCAGCGAAGCCTACCAGGGCGGCGGCCGCGAACTCGGCAGCCAGGTCGTGCGCGAGCTGCACAAGGCGCTATGCCGTGACTTGCAGCCCGATCTGACCATCCTGATGTTGGGCGATCCGGCGGCCAGCGTGGCCCGGGCCCGCCGGCGTAACGTCAAACAGGCGCGGCGTGGCCGAAGGCACGAAGACGAGAACCGCTTTGAACAGGAAAACCGGGCGTTTCACAAGCGCGTGCTGGAGGCGTATCTGGCGATCGCCGCACGCGAGCCGCAACGCGTAGTCAAGGTGGACGCCAGCGAACCGGTCGCAGACGTCCATAAGACGATTGTGGGATGCGTGGAGGAAAGGATGGGAAGAATCGGGTGATCCGGTGATCGGGTGATCGGAAAAACGACCACGGAGACGCGGAGAGCACAGGTATGAGATCGCCGGAATTGCCAAAATCGGGTAATTGCCAAAATTGAAAACCAAATCTGCTTTTCAATTACCCATTTACCAAATTACCCAATTACCAAATGGCCTTGATCCGCCTTGATCAGCGGTAAGGTTTTTCAGATCACCCGATCACCGGATCACCCGATCACCCGATTTTCTTCACGCTGCCCGTGGCCGGGGAAGATCGTCCTCGGCTTGTCGCGCGACTCGGCGCAAGCCGGCGGAGAGGGCGATGCGGGTGATCCCGCGCACCAGGACGGCCGCGCCCACCAGGGTCCCCATTGCCCAAATAGCGCTTGAGGGCCAATGAGCCAGGATCAGAACTCCGAGAATCAGGGTGATGGCCCCGTCAAAAAGGAGCCAGCCCCAGCCGGATGCCGGTCTCGTCTGGAAGGCGAGTACCGTGGCCAATCCGGCCTCGAAGAGCAGCATCACGCCGAGCACTACGGTAAGCACAGCTACGCCCCACAGCGGATACAGCAGCAAGAGCAAGCCGGCAAAGGCGTAAACGATACCCAGCAGGAGCCTGAGAAAAAACTTTCCTACGGTATGCGCGCGCAGGGCCAGAACGATGTCGATGACGCCGGTGATGATGAGTATGCATCCGATGAGGATGGTGGTGACGGTGGCTGTCGCCAGCGGATAGGCCATCAGCAGGATTCCCAGCGCTACGGTCACGATGCCCAGGAAGATACCCAGGCCGGCACGGCTCTTGACGTCGCTGGTGAGATTGCGGCCAACGTTGTACGGTGTGGACATGAAGACTCCCCCTTGGTTGGCCGCATGCGCAACCAAGCCTTTGGTCTTAGATCTTAGAGCCGCGCGCAACAGCCAAGTCGAAACACTCTTTTAGATTGTGCGCGTCAGGGGACCTCAGCCGCATCTAGCAGTTGTACGGGAACCGCGTCCCGAAGATGTACGGGCTCTGTTACTCCGCCGGAAGGCCGGACATGAGTTACTGTCCAGCTGCCGATACCAGCGCGCTTCTTCCATGCAGTTGGAACCACCCCAAGACGCGAGCCTCAAACTCCTGGTGCGCCGCCGCCCAGGCCATGGTGTGGCCTGCGCCAGGTACCAGCCAGAGCTGGGTGTGATCCGGCGCCGCCTCGGCAAGAATCATGGAGTGGCGCGGGCTGATGTTGCGGTCCTGCTCACCATGAATCAACAACACCGGTACCGCGGAGTGCTCGACAGCTTGCAGAGGATTAGGTTCGAGCAAGTCAACGCCGTACCTCAGGCGGGCGTAGAGCACAGCGGATGCAATTACGGGAAAACCGAGCGTCTTTCCAAACCAGGGCCTGAAGTGCAGAAAGCCAGAAACGCGTTCATAGCTCATTTCCCGGGCGGTAGAAAAGGCGCTCTCCACCGCGACCGCGCAAAACCGGGGTTCGAGGGCGAGCGATTGCAGCAGAAGCGCCGCGCCGTAGGACTCGCCAAAGCCATAGACACATTGCCCGGAAGTCAGATCGTGGGCGTAAAGCCAGTCGACCCAGCGATGAATATCGTCAGACTCCTTCAGCCCGTATGTGGCCAGTTCGCCGCCGCTCTCACCGTGGCGGCGCGCGTCCGGCAACAGGACGGCATAACCGTGGTCCAGGAAAAGCCTTCCGTAGCCGGCCATGCCCTCGCGATTATCGGTAATGCCGTGGAGCAGGATGACCGCGCTGCCGTTGAAGCGCTGCGGATGGACGTACCAGGCGCGAAGCACGACCCCGTCGGCGGACTGGAGGCTAGCCTCCTGTAAGTCCGCTTGGTATTTCTCCCGAGCCAATGTCGCCGCTTCTTGACGGTGCGCCACCGGGCGCCGCGGAAGCTTGAGGCTTCCCTCCCCGACCACCATCCCCGCCAGCCCCGCCAGAAGCAGATACGATCCCACTCCCGCCACCAAGAACTTGAAAGGTCTGCGCACAGCTGTACTTACGTCCTGACTACCGGGAAAGTTCCACTGCAGAGCTTCCGTCTATCTTTCAGAAAACAAAGGCCAAACTAACTAGCCGGACGGATTGACCAGAGTCACCCTGCAGGATAGGATTACGCATCAGGTACTCACGATTGTTGGCGTGGACCGGCTGCGGTGGCTTTCATGAGCTGTGCCGCTTTCATTTGCGCGAGAGCTTCATCTTCTCAATTTGGGCCCGTTGGATACGTGCGGCGGCGCCCGTCCTTCGCTTTGCTCCATCGCGCTTCTGTGCTTCAACCCTCCCTTCTGGTGTGGAACGATGCTCCAGAGTAGATGTTGTCGAGGACTCGGAAAGGACATACATGCCCACGATAATGCGCAGTCATCTAGTAACTGGTCTCTTGTCGATCCTTCTCTTACTTTGTGGAACCGTTCCGGGTAGAGCCCAGATGTTGCCGCAAGGCCCGGTCCCATCGCGGATCACGCTGCCCGTGGACAATACGGCGCGAGTGGCTGTTCCCAGGTCCACACATCCCATGGCGCAAGCCCAGTTTGATCGCGGCCCGGTGGATCCAGGCACGCCCATGGAGCGCATGATCCTGGTGCTGGGCGCGTCGGCGGAGCAGGAGCATCAGGCGCGTACCTTGCTGGACAGCCAGCAGACCAAAGGCTCGCCTGATTACCATCATTGGCTCACGCCCGAGGAGTTCGGACAGAAGTTCGGCCCTTCGCCGCAGGACATTCAGCAGGTGACAGCGTGGCTGCAGCAACAAGGATTCAGTGTGGGCTCGGTCGCCAAGAGCGGACGCTGGATCGAGTTTTCGGGAACGGCCGCCCAGGTCAACCAGGCCTTTCAGACGCAGATGCGGCACTACCAGGTGGAAGGCAAACTGCACACCTCCAACTCCAGCAACGTCACGATTCCCGCGGCCCTGGCGCCGGTCCTGCTGGGCGTGGCTTCCCTGCATGATTTCTACAGCCAGCCCATGATCCGGCGTTCAAAGCTGCATCCGACGGCCACGTTGACTCCGGGTAACGCGGGCACTGCGCCGAACATTACCTTTACCGATGGTACGCACGGCATTGCGCCGCCCGATTTCGCCCTCATCTACAATCTGAACCCGCTGTATACGGCCAACATCACCGGTTCGGGTCAGACGATCGCGATCGTGGCCGTTAGCAACATCAACACCGTGGCCACGACCGGGATTGATGATGTGGGAACTTTCCAGGCTCTTTTTGGTCTTCCGCTAAACCCGCCGAACATCATCCTCAACGGTCCTGACCCGGGAGTCGTTGGAGGCGCGGACGAGGCCAGTCTCGACGTGGAGTGGTCGGGCGCAGTCGCGCCTTTTGCCACCATCGACTTGGTGGTCAGCGGGGGGACGCTAACCACGGATCCTGTTCTTCTCTCCTCGCAGTTCATCGTGGACCAGAATCTCGCTCCGATCATGAACGTAAGCTTTGGCAACTGCGAGCAGGCTCTGGGGATTGAGAATCCACTCTGGAATGCGTTATGGGAACAGGCCGCTGCACAGGGCGTCAGCGTCTTCGTCTCTTCCGGCGATACCGGCGCCGCCGGCTGCGATCCCAACGGCGGCAATACGACTGTGGCGCAAGGCGGCCTGGGCGTCAACGGAGTTGGCTCGACCCCATTCAATACATCGGTGGGAGGCACGGAGTTCAACGAAAGCGTGAACGGCGGAGTCGACGCAACCTTCTGGAGTGCGACCAACAATGCAGTGCTGGGTTCGGCTCTTGGTTACATTCCCGAAAAGGTCTGGAATGATAGCTGCGTCCCGACCGATCCCGGTTCTGTTTGCCAGCAATTCAACTTCATCAGTCTGGCCTCAGGGGGCGGCGGTATCAGTACGCTGTACAGCCAGCCAAGCTGGCAGAGTCTGAGCATCACTGGGCTTACCGGTGCCGGCTTTACGAATCGCGTCATGCCTGATGTCGCGCTGACCGCCGCCAACGAGCATGATCCTCTTGTTTTCTGTTTCTCCAGCACCGCGATTGACTGTCAGGGTACGGTGAGCGTAGCCGGAGGAACTTCATTCTCGTCTCCTTCCTTCGCTGGAATCATGGCCCTGGTTGACCAGAAAATCGGCAAGCCCCAGGGACTGGCGAACTATGTTCTTTATCCCCTGGGCGCGACTGAAAGCTCCACCGGCTTCGCTCCGTGCGATTCCAGCAAACAGACGAATCCCGCCAAGCCCAACCCTGCGTTTAAGTCCTGCATTTTTGTCGATACAACCGCCGGCAACAACGGTGTTCCCGGCAACGACACGCTCACGGTTGCATCTCCGGGGAACAACGTTGGCCAGCTTGGCTACAACGCCATTACCGGTTTTGACCTGGGAACGGGACTGGGCTCGGTAAACGCCAACAACTTGGTGAACGCGTGGGCTACTCTTGCAACTGGGTTCCAGGGCACGACCACCACCCTCTCAGCTTCCTTTAACGGAACTCCCCTGCCCTCGGCTACTGTGACGATCACCCACGGCCAGGCTGTGTCGATCACGGTGTCTGTCGCGAGGCAAGGGACCACGGGGACCCCCAGCGGAAATGTTGCTCTGCTGGCGGAGGGAGGCAATCTCTCCTCAACTGTTGGCGTGACTCAGGAACCGATCTCGGGCAGCGGGGGCACAGCAACCGCGGGTCCCGTCAACGTGAACAACCTGCCGGGTGGAACCAGCTACAACATATTGGCAAACTACCCCGGCGATGGAATCTTCGGCAGCGGCGCCTCCAACACCATCAGCGTGACCGTCGGCGCCGAGAACAGCACCACCACTCTCAAGTCGGACATCTTCAGCCAGAACACCTTAACCTTTGCTCCGGGAACCACTGTAGCCTACGGTGATCCAGTGAATATCCTGGTGATCGACGCGACCGCCGTCGGCGCTTCCGGGCTGGTCCCGACCAGTGGCACAGTCACTTTCAGTGACAACAGCGTCCAGATTGCGCAGATTCCTGTGGACAACTCCGGGATCGCGGAACTGGCCTCGTGCTTCTTGCCGCTGACGGCGTGTCTGGCGCCCGGCTCGCACAGCATCGTTGCCGTTTACGGAGGCGACGGTCCCCTCAGCTTTAACGGAAGCACCAGCTTGGCGACAGTGGTCACCGTAACGCCGGGCACGGCGACGGTGGGAGTTTCAGGCCCGGCGACTGTAATCCCCGGCCAGCAATTCACGCTCCAAGCGCAAGTTCAGCCAGGGGGGCTCGCCTCGATCACTCCGAGTGGTTCAGTGCAGTTTTTCGATGGGACAACCGCGCTCGGCGGGGCGGTAACGCTCAGCGCAGGGCTGGGCTCCGCACAGGTCACCTTGACCACGGGCGGCGCGCACAGCATCACCGCGAGATACTCCGGGGACGGCAACTACAATACTGCTACCTCGGCCGTTTTCACGATAACTGTCACTGCGCCCTTCAACTTCACGGCGACATCGAGCTCGCAAACCATCGCCGCCGGAGCAACTGCTACCTATAGCGTTACCCTGAGCGGCGTCGGCGGGTTTACAGGAGCGGTAAACTTCAACTGCACCGGCGCTCCCGGCAGCTCGACCTGCGCAGTCAGCCCCAACCCGGCCAACCTCAGTTCCACCACCACCTCGGTTCCTCTCACAGTAACCGTCAGCAACACTGCGAATGCGCGCCTGGCGCCGGCTCCGTTCAAGACATTGCCGTTCGTCTTTGCCGCGGTATTCGCCGGATTGCTCTGGGGCGTTCGCCGGAAGCCGCGCCAGGCGGTGCTCATGGTGCTGGCGCTCGCGCTGATCGTGGGCGTGGGTTCATGCGGGGGCGGCGGCACCCCGCCCCCCCCGCCTCCACCTCCTCCGCCTACCATCGCCACCCTCACCGTGACCGGCACCAACGGCTCGTCGACCAACACCATCACGCTGACGCTGACCATCACGCACTAACACTCTCCCACGAAACAATCAAAAGCAGGGCCTTCGGCCCTGCTTTTGGTTTGCGCGGTTTGCTCTCAGGCGCTGTGACTTGACCTGTCTTGATGTACAATTTCGGCTCCAAACGCGTGAATCCCTCTGCTTCCGCCACTCCTGCGACTGTCGCTGCGCCCAACGCTTCTGTTTGGCGGCGCTGGCTGCGCACTATCGGACCGTTCCTGGGACTCTTGCTGGTCATCGCCATCTTCGCGGTCATCAGTGACCACCCCGCCCGGTTGCTGTCCCCGGACAACCTTCGCATCGTGCTGGCCCAAACCGTGATTGTGGCCGTGGGCGCCATCGGCATGACCGTCATTATTATTAGCGGCGGCATCGACTTGGCTCCGGGTTCGGTGATCGCGCTCAGCGGAGTAGTTTGCGCCCTGGCTCTCCGCGCCGGCTGGCCGCCTCTCGCGGCGCTGGCCGCGGGAGTAGTGGCCGGAGGCTTGGTGGGCCTGATCAACGGCGTTACTATCACCACTCTGCGCGTGGTTCCGTTCATCGCCACGCTGGGCATGCTGGGCATCGCCCGCGGCGTGGCCAAGTGGATTTCCGGCGAACAGACAGTCAATGCTCCGGCAACGTGGCTCAACCGTTTAGCTGTGGCCTTTCCGACTCCTTCGTGGCTCCTCGTGGCCCCGGGAGTCTGGATCGCGGTGGCTCTGGCGGCTCTTGCGGCCATCATACTGCGGCGCACCGTCTTCGGACGGCACGTCTTTGCTCTAGGCTCGAATGAAGCGGCGGCACGCGCCTGCGGCATCCATACCGGCCGGTTGAAGCTGATGATTTATTCCCTCGGCGGACTGCTCTTCGGTTTGGCCGGAGTGTTGCAGATGTCGCGGCTGCGCCAGGGCGATCCCACGGTGGCCATTGGCGTGGAGCTGGACATCATTGCGGCGGTGGTCATCGGCGGCGGCAGCCTGGCTGGCGGCGAAGGCAGCATTCTCGGGTCCATGATCGGCGCGCTGATCATGGCCTTCCTGCGCAACGGCTGCCAGCAGATGGGCTGGCCCACCTACATCCAGGAAATCATCATTGGCGGTATTATTGTGCTGGCCGTGGCCGGCGACCGTTGGCGGGCGTCGAGGGCCGCGTCAGCGTGAAAACAGCTGCCACGCCGGGGACTAAAAACAACGGAGTCTTCATGAAGAACAGAAGGATCCTTAGCTCCGTCCATATGGATTGGCAGGTCCCGCGTTCAGCCGCGAGCGGCCGAATTATGACCGTGGTTGCGTCTTGCCTACTCGTCCTCTCATCAGTCGCGAGGGTTACCGCTCAAGCTGCGCCGGCAGAAGGACAATCCTCACAGGCGTATGAGCTGCTCCAGCCCGGAGTGGTGTTGGAAAAGTTCGACGACGAATTCTCTGGCGCAAAAAAAGCCGGGCTGCTGGAGGGAGATGTTCTGCTGACCTGGTCCCGTGGCGATGCGTCAGGGAGACTTGAGACTCCCTTTGACTTGGACCAAGTGGTGGTTGAAGAGTTGGTCCGCGGCCCTGTAACCGTTGAAGGCATGCGGGGGGCGGAGAAGCGGACTTGGACGGTGGTAAAGCAGTACTGGGGCGCTATCATGCGGCCGAACTTTTCGGAGGTTCCGCTGGCCGCCTATCGCGAGGGTGCGAAGCTGGCCGAAGCCGGCAAACTGGTCCAAGCCGCCGAGGTCTGGCGCAACGCCGCTGACCGGGCGCAAGGATCGCAATACTCATGGCTGAGTCCCTGGCTCCTTTCTCGGGCGGCACACAAGCTGGCCGATGGGCAGCAGTGGAAGGAAGCAGATGATGCCTATCAGGAAGCCATCGCGCGCGCGGCTTTAGCCGGACCCGGCGTTGCCCCGCTACTTTTGTTCGATTGGGCCGCAACCTTTTGCGAAAGAAGTGATTGGGACCAGGCGGTAAAGTATCTTCAACAAGCCATCGCAGAAAACCAGAAAGCTGGCTTGGAAAACTTAGTCGCACGCGGCATCAATCAGTTGGGCTGGATAAGCTGGCAACAAGGTGACCTGCTAGGGGCAGAGCGCCAGTACCGGCAGGCCCTTGAAATCGAGGAAAGGCTCGAACCCGCCAGCATCGCCTCAGCCAGCATCGAGATCAACCTCGGCATAGTGTTCGAGGAACGCCGCGACTTAGTCAAGGGTGAAGAGTATTATCGCAAAGCTTTGGCGATCTTTGAAAAACAGGCGCCTGGCAGCAACGGTGTCGCATACATTCTGAACGATCTGGGCGAAGTTGCGCGAGTGCGTGGCGATTTGGACCGGGCGGAAGCATACATGCGCAAAGGCCTGGCTATCGTGGAACACCTGAACCCTGGCATTCTCAATGATGCCATCATGCTGAACACGCTATCCAACGTTCTGGCCCTGCGAGGCGATATCCCACAGGCGGAAGCACTTCTGCAGCAATCCCTTGCCATCAAGGAAAAGGTGGCGCCGGGAAGCCTGGAGGTTGCGCAATCTCGCGAGAGTCTCGGAGACCTTGCCCAGCGTCGCGGGGACTTCCCCGCCGCCGAAGGGTTATATCGCCAAGCACTCGAGCTCCGAGAGAAGCTTGCTCCAGGAAGCCTCTCGGTTGCGGAGAGTCTCCATAGCCTCGGGGATGTCAGTTTGGCCGCTGGGGACTCCGCCAAGGCCGAAGCGTATTACCAGCGTGCGCTCACCATCCGAACGACGCTCACCGACGGGAGCGTGGAGCAGGCCGAGAGTCTCGCTGCACTGGCCGGGATCATGCGTCTTCACCAGCAGCCTGACGCGGCCGAGCGATTCTACGCACAGGCGCTCCAGGCGCTGGAAAGTCAAACCGCCCGCCTGGGCGGCGGCAGTGACACCCGTGCCGGGTTTCGCGCCAAGCATGAAGACTACTACAGCGATTACATCGATCTTCTACTCTCGCGGGACAAACCCGACCTTGCTCTTCAAGCCCTGGAACGTTTCCGCGCGCGCACCTTGCTGGAAACGCTGGCCACGGCCCACGTGGATGTCCGCGCCGGGACCGATCCAGAGCTGATTGAGAAAGAGCGCTCGCTTCGAGCCGGCATCAAAGCGAAGACCGAACGCCGAATCAGCTTGCTTGCTGACAAACACACTGACACGCAAATGAAGTCCGTCGAAAAGGAGATCAGCGATTTCACCTCCGCGTACCAGGACGTGGAAGGTCAGATCAGATCCAGCAGTCCCGGATATGCCGCACTAACCCAGCCGCAGCCGCTGAGCGCCGCGGAGATCCAGCAGCAATTGCTGGATCAGGACACGCTGCTGCTTGAATACTCGCTCGGCGAAGAGCGCAGCCACGTTTTCGCGGTTACACCCGACTCGCTCCAAGCCTTCGACCTGCCCAAACGCGCCGACATTGAGCGGGCCTCGCGGCGTGTTTACCGGTTGCTGACGGCGCCCGATCACAGCGTACGCGGAGAAACTCCGGTACAGCGGAAGCAGCGCCAGCGACAAAACGAAGATTCGGTTCCGAAGGCCGCGGCGGAGCTAAGCCGGATGGTGCTCGGACCGGTGGCCAAGCAGCTTGCAGGCAAGCGTTTGCTGATCGTGGCCGACGGCGCTTTGCAATACATTCCCTTTGCTGTCCTGGCTGAGCCGGAAGGTACGGGATATCCTGAGCCGGCTTCGGCCGGAGCCAAGAGGTTCGTGCCACTGATCGTCAAGCACGAGATCGTCAATTTGCCTTCGGCTTCGGTACTGGCGGTGTTGCGGCAGCAGGAACAGAATCGCAGCACGCCGCCGAAGGCAGTTGCAGTTCTCGCCGATCCTGTATTCAACAAGCAAGATCCACGCGTGGCCAAAACAGTCAAAGGGCCAAACGTAAACTCCGCGACCGTTGGCGGCACGCCACGCTCCAGCGTTGCCGACGACTTGCTCGCCGGTCCTTCTTCTGCCGGGTTGCTGACCCGCTCCGCCGCCGACGTTGGACTGGGCCGCAACGGCCAGTTGGACCTGCCGCGACTGCGTTTTTCCCGCCAGGAAGCCGATTCTATCCTGGCCGTCACCGCTGGCGGGCAGGGCATGGAAGCGGTGGATTTCAAGGCGAATCGAGCGGCGGCCATGGACCCCGCCTTGTCGCAATATCGGATCGTTCATCTGGCCACTCACGGTCTGCTGGACAGCCAACATCCCGAACTCTCCGGACTCGTGCTCTCGCTGGTGGACGAGAAGGGCAGACCGCAAGACGGATTTCTCGGCCTCGAGGACATCTACAACCTCAATCTTCCCGCGGATCTGGTGGTGCTCAGCTCGTGCGAAACTGCTCTGGGAAAAGAGATCAGCGGCGAAGGCCTGGTGGGATTGACGCGCGGCTTCATGTACGCAGGCGCCAGCCGGGTGGTGGCCAGTTTGTGGAAGGTGTCGGACGCCGCCACGGCGCGGCTCATGGCCGATTTCTACAAGGCCATGGAACACGACGGCCTCCGGCCGGCAGCCGCCCTCCGCTCGGCCCAGGTCCGGATGTGGAAACAGAAACGCTGGAGCTCACCTTATTTCTGGGCCGCGTTCCAGATTCAGGGTGAGTGGAAGTAGGAGCGCAACGGCTGTTACGCTGGGCGGGAAGCGGTTTTCGCCGCACGATAAGGCGATCATCGTGTTCACGATAAAACTCGCTTCCCTCGCGGCCTCGTACATCTTGCCGGCGCCTTTGCTAACAACCGGGCGCAAGCTTCGTCTAAAAGGCGTCCGCCTTTTCTCGGCTTCATTTCGTTCAAAACTCACTGCGCATGGGAGGCTTGCATCATGTACAGAAATTTCCTGGTCGCCTTGACGGCGATCGCAACTCTTGGTGCGGTTGCGCCGCAGGCACAGGCGCAGTCCGCGCTTCTCGACCTGCCGCGTGAAAGCCAGCACGCACAGATCACGCAAAAAATTGGGGTCACCAACATCACCATCAACTATCACCGTCCTCTGGTCAAGGGACGAAAAGTCTTGGGCGGCCTAGAGCCTTACGGCAAGGTCTGGCGCGCCGGGGCCAACGAAAACACCACCATCAAATTCAGTGACGCTGTGACCGTGGAAGGCAAACCTCTTCCGGCCGGAACCTATGGCTTGCACATGATCCCGGGCGAGAACGAGTGGACCGTGATCTTCTCGAAGACCGCGACGGCCTGGGGCAGCTTTAGCTACGATCAGAAAGAAGACGCGCTGCGCGTCACGGTGAAGCCGCAAGTTGCAGACTTCCACGAGGCCTTGACCTATGACTTCGACGATCCCAAGCCCAACGCTGCCACCGTCACCATGCGCTGGGACAAGGTCGCCGTCCCCTTCAAAGTCGAAGTCAACACCGATGAAATCGTGGCCGAAAACCTCCACAAGCAGCTTCGCGGGCGGGCCCAGTACGAATGGGAATCCTGGGACGATGCCGCCAGTTACTTCGCTACCCGCAAGACCAACCTGGACGAGGCGCTCAAAGACGCAGATCAGTCGATCCAGATCGAGGAGCGCTACGACAACTTGATGACCAAATCCAATGTTCTTGATGCGCTCAACCGGAAGGATGACGCCAGCGTAGCCCGCAATAAAGCACTGGCCATGGCCACAGTCATTCAGCTCCACGTTTATGGCCGCCAGCTCCAGCAGCAGGGCAAGCAGGAACAGGCGTTCGACGTCTATCGCTCCAACATCAAGAAGAATCCGGACCACTGGCTGGCCCACAATGAATCCGCGCGGCTGGCCTGCGCCAAGGGAGATTATGATACCGCGGTGAAGGAGATGAAGCTGTCAGCGGCCGGAGCGACAGGACCCAACAAGCCGGCCATCGAAGCGCTGGTGAAGCGCCTGGAGAACAAAGAAGATATCAACAAGTAGGCAGTATCTCTCTTCGGCCGCCCGGATTCGCTCGGCTTCGGCTGGCTTCGCTCAGGAAATCGCCCCCATGCCAGCCGACGACGAAGTTGCTCCCGGCGGCCGGATTGTCTCTGCTCTGCGCTATGATGTATGGGCTCCGTCCCGAACTTCTCCAGGGGAGTGCCATCATGCGTGGATTCTTGGGCTCAATCATTGCTGTCGGACTCACACTGATCCCCTTGTTCTGCCCGGCGCAAGGAAAGAATGATGCCGCGTCGGCCCAAGCCAAGTCTTCCGCTAGCTCGCCCGATCCCGGCCCCATGGCCAAACAGGTACGCGCCGAATTCCTCGACGCATGGAACGCCTACAAGCAGTATGCCTGGGGACACGATGAACTCAAGCCGCTGAGCCAGGGCTATCGCGACTGGTACGGCACTTCCCTGCTGATGACGCCCGTCGACGCCCTGGACACCATGGTCGTGATGGGTCTCACCGACGAAGCCAGCAAGACCCGCGAGTACATCGTCCAGAACCTCTCCTTCGATAAGGACATAGAGGTCAATAACTTCGAGATCACCATCCGCCTGCTGGGCGGGTTGCTCTCCAGCTACCAGCTTACCGGCGACAAGCGCCTGCTTGCTCTGGCCGACGATCTGGGCAACCGCCTGCTGCCGGCCTTCAACTCGCCCACCGGCATGCCTTACATGTTCGTGAACCTGAAGACCGGCAAGACGCGTGGAGCGGAGAGCAATCCCGCTGAGATCGGAACTCTGTTGATTGAATTCGGCACGCTGAGCAAGCTCACCGGTAAACCCATCTACTATGACAAGGCCAAGCACGCGCTAGTGGAGCTGTTCAACCGGCGGTCCAAGATCGGGTTGGTGGGCTCGGTGATCAACGTGGAAACCGGCGAATGGAAGGACACCACCAGCCATATCAGCGGCGGCATTGACTCTTATTACGAGTATCTGCTCAAGGCATCCATCTTGTTCGACGATAAGGATTGCCAGCGCATGTGGAAGTCGAGCGTAGATGCCGTGAACAAGCATCTGGCCGATGCCACGCATGGCGGCCTCTGGTACAGCCAGGTGGACATGAACACCGGCAAGCGCATTTCCACCCATTATGGCGCGCTGGATGCGTTCTTCCCCGCGGTGCTGGCTCGCTCCGGCGACCTGGACCGCGCCCGCCGCCTGCAGGAATCATCGTACAAAATGTGGACCACGTTTGGCATCGAGCCGGAGGAGATCGACTACGCCAGTTTCAAGATCGTTTCTCCCGGCTATCCCTTGCGGCCGGAGATCATGGAGTCCGCTTACTACCTCTACTTCTACACCAAGGACCCGCACTATGTGGAGATGGCGTCGACGTTCCTCGGCAGCCTGGTGCACAACTGCAAGACCGGCTCCGGTTATGCGGCGTTGCGCAGCGTGGAAACCCGCGAGAAAGCCGACAGCATGGAAAGCTTTTTCCTGGCGGAGACCTTGAAATATCTTTACCTGACATTTGCGCCCCGCGAAACGCTGGACTTGAACAAAGTCGTCTTCAACACCGAAGCCCATCCCCTACAGAAGACGTGGTAGGCGGCCCGGGCTGCTGCGTTCCGCGAACCCGGGCTGCCTGGTTGCTTAACCAGCCTTTCGGGCTGATCGATGTTCCGCCAGCTGGGCATCGAAGCCAGCTCTCCATTCGTTGACTTGCTTCTCAGCTTCGTCCTTGGCGACACCGTAGCGTTCCTGGATCTTCCCGACGAGCTGGTCGCGTTTACCGGCGATGAACTCCAGATCACTGTCGGTCAATCTGGCCCATTTCGCCTTGGCCAAGCCCTTCCACTGGTACCATTTGCTTTCTGCTTGTTCCCAATTCATGACTCCTCCTGGGTTCGTTATCGCGAAATGATTGCGTGGCCTCGAAACGAGGGACGGCTAGGTTAGGAAGTGGCTCTGCTTCAAAAAATCGGACGCCTTCCCTGAATAATGCGGACCAAGACCGCGATAATCGCCAGCAGCAACAGGATGTGGATGAATCCGCCAAGCGTGTACGAGCTCACTAGGCCAATGGCCCATAAAATCAGCAGGAGTATGGCAATCGTCCAAAGCATCGAAGCCTCCTTTTAGTCGTTCACTGCGGAAGTCAGTGCAAGAGACAGATAGAAACCAGAAAACTGAGCCGCGAACTCACGCGAAAAAACGCTAATGAACAAAGGCCCCAGAAGAAGGATTGAATGGGATTGGATCCTTCTTCCGTTGGATTTCGTTCGCGTTCATTGGCGTTCCTTCGCGGCCCAATCAGTCTTACTTTTCTGCCCTTTCCGGAGTCTTGTGTTTAGGCGTTGCCGTGTTGAGGACCGATACCAGTCTCTCAGCGGAAGGCGTCACGCTCGTTTCGCCGGAGAGTGCAATCTGCTTGGCCGGAATCTTTCGGCCGTAGATCTTCTCGTTGGCGTCGTTATCCGGCCGGATGGTCGACCCGGCGAGGGAAACGCCGGCAAACAGGCCGCGTGCGCGTGAATAGCTCAGTATCTCTGCGCGCATGCTGACGTCGGTTTCCGCGGACGCATCGCGTCCCACTGGACCCGCCGCCACTGAAGCGTCTGCGCCAAGCTTCACCTTGCTGCTGAGTACGGCGTTCGCGCCGTGATCATTCATGATCAGCAGGACAAAATCGGTCGCTTCCCCGCCGATTTGGAAGCCGATACTGCCGCCTTCCAGGGCCATCATCGAGGGTGCGCCCCAGGGGCCTTCAAAATCCTTTCCACTCCGGCACGTCATCGCGCCGCGGCCATAACTTCCGCCAACGACGAAAGCGGCCTTGAGAACCGACGGAAAAACAACCACGCAGTCGGCCTTGTCCAGCAGGTTGCGGGGAACGTCGTCGGGAATATCCAGGATCTCCTTGAGAACTGTGCCGCTGTTGTGAAGCCGGTCTTGGTCTTTCTCCTTGTCGGCCGGCCACATGGGCGTGGCCGCCAGCAGAACCGTCAATGCGCCTACTACAGATGCAAGTCTCTTCTTCATGTCTTCTCCTCACGCCGGCTGCGCTACGGCAAACAGCAGCGCAGATCAGCGATTCTTTTGATTGTTTCTTCAGCGACTTGACTGCTGAAGACTGTCTCGATCTCACGCTTTTTCTTGAGATCGAAAGCGACATCTACCAGCTAAAGAGCATCTGCCGTGCCAAATCCGCAAAACGCAACGCCAGCAATGACTTAGGAAGGTCTTCCTCGAAATGGCGGAGCCCCGATCCGTGTAATTCTTTCCCTCGCTGGCTTCCGACTCGAGTGTAGGGGCAAACACCAAAACGCATTTCGTCTTTTGCTCATTCAGGTCCGCGGCTTCACTCGCTGAACTGAAAAAGCAGCAACCTTTTCGCGCGGGAAAGCTTCTAAGCATGTACGTAATCCACCAAAGTCTAGCGCCTCTTTATTCTGAACGGGGTTGTGCGTCCAAAGTCCGGTGTTTCCGGCGCTCCTTGTTGTTTTAGAATCTCTCATTACCCGGAATCCAATTATCCAAGTTGCCTGATGGGAGGACACGTGCCGACCAGATTGCCGGCTCCACGACTCGCAGCAGTAGTGCTTTTGGCAGTCTTCATTCTCGTGCCCAGCTGCCCGTCTCCCGCCTACTCTGTGCTGACGCACGAGCAAATCGTGGATTCCTTATGGGGTTCCGACATCAAAAAGATTCTCCTGGAAAAGTTTCCGGCCGCCACGTCTGAGGATTTGCGCGTGGCCCATGCCTACGCTTACGGCGGGTGCCTCATCCAGGATATGGGCTACTATCCGTACGGGAACAAGTTGTTCAGCGACCTGGTCCACTATGTGCGCAGCGGAGACTTTGTCAGTGAGTTGATTCGCGACTCCCAGAACATCAACGAACTGGCATTCTCTCTGGGTGCGCTGGCGCATTATGCATCGGACACCACGGGGCACCCGGCGGTGAACGAGGCAGTGTCTCTGACCTTTCCCAAACTGCGCGCCCGATACGGAGAAGATGTTACTTATGCGGATGACCCGAAAGCGCACGTCCGTACCGAGTTTGGTTTTGATGTCGTCGAAGTGGCGCAGCAGCACTACACTTCCCAGGCTTATCACGACTTCATCGGATTTGAAGTAGCCCAGCCGCTGCTGGACCGCGCGTTTCTGGAAACCTACGGCGTTCCACTCAAAGAAGTACTGCCCGACGAGGATCGCGCTATTCAAAGCTATCGTCATGCGCTCAGCGTGTGGATTCCCAGACTGACCCAGGTGGCGCTGATCACCAAGAAGAAAGAATTACAAGCCGTTCCCAACTTCGATCCCAAAAAGTTTCGCTACATCCTCCGCCGCGCTGAGTACGAGCGAGAGTGGGGCAACAACTACGCCAAGCCGGGATTTGGAGCGCGATTCCTGGCCGTGATTGTGAAGATCCTTCCCAAGGTCGGTCCGCTGGCGACCCTCGATATCAAGACCCCCGATAGGCAGACGGAAAAACTCTACGTCAAGAGCGTGGAGCAGACGGTCGCCGTCTATCACGGACTTCTTATGCAGGTGGACGCTCCGCCAACAGGGCTGGACGATCGCAATCTGGATACCGGCCGCCCTACCCGCGCAGCGGAATACACCCTGACCGACAAGACGTATGCCAAGCTCCTGAAACAGCTTGCCAAGAACGACTACGCCCAGATGACGCCGGCGCTCCAGGCGAATCTGCTGGATTTCTACAGAGATTTGGATCGTCCCATGGAGACAAAGCGGCATAAAGATGACTGGAACGAAGTCCTCCGCGACCTGGAGGCGTTGAAGAAGCACGCTGCATCAGCGATTCCGGGAAATTTTTAGTACTAGGACTTACCCCTTACGCTTACCGCAGCGGACGCCTCGCCCGCGCCTGTACTAATCAGCCTTAAAGCTCTAAAATCGTGTGTGGCTGCTGCTTAGATGTCATCCCTCAAGAAATACATTCAAATCGCCTGCCTCCTGGCCACGCTGCCGGTCCGCGGTGCCGGGGGCCCAGAGAAACCCCATGGCTCCAATGCTCCCACCCTGACTGCGCATCAGGACGTGCTGATTCTGGGCTTCATGGGCGGACGCGACCGCCGGGACGACGAGCGCGTTGGCGTTGGCCGCTTCGCGACGAAACTGCGAGCCATGGGCCTGCCCTGCGTTCGGGTGGCTACGATGGAGAACACCAAGAGAGCGCTGGCGCTGGCAATGGTGCTGCGGGCTTTCGACAGGAACGGCGACGGACAAATCGACTCCCACGAACGGGAAGCCACGCACCTGATTCTTTATGGACAGAGTTTCGGAGGCGCCGCAGTCGTGAAGTTTGCGCGGCAACTGAAGGCGGCCGGCGTTCCGGTGATGCTCACCGTCCAGGTGGATGCCGTTGGCCTGGACGACCAGGTCATTCCATCGAATGTTGCCGCGGCGGCAAGTCTCTTCCAGCGAAATGGGATCTTCATCCACGGTCCCAGGCAAATACGGGCGGCGGATCCGCAGGCCACGGAGATCGTCGGCAATTTCCAATTCGACTACCGCGACAGCCCCATTAGTATTTCCGACCTGGCGTGGCACAAGACGCTCCTTCGAGAGAGCCACACGCGTATGGACCGCGATCCGGCGGTATGGAGCAAGGTCGAAGATCTCATCCTGTCGGCGCTGGCCCGGAACGGCCGGTGCGCTCCGTGATCCAATCGGCTTGTTTGCTTTAGGCCAAACCCCACGCAGACTGCGGTACGGGCGCGCCGAGACCGGCAAAGCGATATAATCTCGTGGCTCAATCCGCAGAACATCGCAAATCTTGAAGAGCTCGCCGGGACGTAAGCGGTCCTGCGGGCCGTCGTCTGGGGTAATCAATGAAGGTGATCGTACCTGTACGCAGGCTGGCCTGGCTGGCGCCGCTCTCTTGCGCGCTGATGCTTGGCGCGATGATGTTGGTCGAACCGGCGGCGGCCCAGGACCCCAAGCCGCGGGCCGCGCCCTCTACCTTGCCGAGCGAAACGCCGGCCCAGTTCCATCCCGTCACCGATAGCTTCGATTACGCGCGGCGTGAAGTGATGATCCCCATGCGTGACGGAGTCAAGCTGCACACGGTGATTCTTGTCCCCAAGGGAGCGAAGAACGCGCCGATCTTGCTGACGCGCACTCCGTACAACGCCACCGAGCTCACCAGCCACTCGCAGAGCTCGCACCTCGGCCCCATCCTCACCGGCTACGACAACGCCACCGACGTCATCGTAGACGGCGGGTATGTCCGTGTGGTCCAGGACGTGCGCGGCAAGTACGGGTCGGAGGGCGACTACGTAATGAATCGTCCTTTACACGGCCCGCTGAATCCGACGCCTGTCGATCACTCCACCGATACCTATGACACCATTGACTGGCTGGTGAAGAACATCCCGGAAAGCAACCACAAGGTGGGCATCCTCGGCATTTCTTACGATGGTTTCTTGCCGTTGATGGCGCTGGTGAATCCTCATCCCGCGCTTAAAGTCGCGGTGCCCATGAATCCCATGGTCGACGGTTGGATGGGCGACGACTGGTTCCATAACGGCGCTTTCCGGCAACAGAACCTGCCCTACATCTACGAACAGGACGCCACACGAGATAACGACGCCAAGTGGTGGACCAGCAACTATGACGACTATGACATGTACATGCAGGCAGGATCGGCAGGCGAGCTGGGCCGACGTCGCGGACTGGACCAGGTCGGCTTCTGGCGCAAGCTTATCGAGCATCCCAGCTACGACGCCTTCTGGCGCGACCAGGCCGTGGACCGCTTGCTGGCCGCCCAACCCTTGAAAGTACCGTTGATGCTGGTGGACAGCCTGTGGGATCAGGAAGATATCTACGGCGCCATCGCCGTCTACAAGGCCATCAAGCCCAAGGACACCAACAACGACAAAGTATTTCTCGTCATCGGTCCCTGGCATCATGGCCAGGAAATCGAAGACGCCAGCACACTCGGCGCACTGCGGTTCTCGAGCGATACCGGGCTCTACTTCCGGCGGGAAATACTGCGGCCGTTCCTGGACCACTATCTCAAAGATGACGCGCCGGCCCAGCTTGACGTCCCGCCGGTGTCCGCATTCGAGACTGGCACCAACACCTGGCGTCGACTACCCGCGTGGCCCGCCGGGTGCGCCAGCGGCTGCAGCGTCAAACCTACCCCGCTCTATCTCGGTACGGGCTTGAAGTTGAGCTTCGCGGCGCCGAAGGCTGGCGACGCGGCGTTTGATGAATATGTTTCCGATCCCGCCAAGCCCGTTCCCTTCCGCACGCGGCCCATTCGGCCCGTCGGCTACGACATCGATAAGGGCCTCACCTGGCCTTTGTGGTTGGTGGACGATCAACGGGAAGCATCCGGACGTCCCGACGTGCTGGTGTTTACCTCAGACGTCCTGACCGCGCCGCTGAAGATCAGCGGCCAGCCCATCGCGAATCTGGTGGCCTCCACCAGCGGCACCGACTCGGATTGGGTAGTCAAACTGATTGACGTCTATCCCGACGAAGTCGCC
>DATDGY010000043.1:0-2695 GCA_036521855.1 Candidatus Angelobacter sp. | reverse complement strand
AGAACTCCATTTCCATTGCTGCATTACTGAATCAAGAAACCTAGTGAAGATGATTCTCGTCCTGTGTGGAGTCAGGTAGACTGGCGATCAGATGTATCTTTCAGAACAACAGGTGCGGCGGCTGGCTGGCCTGGATGAAGTTGAAGTCATTTCCGCCATCCGCACAGTCTTCGAACGCGATCTCTCCGCGACGCTGCGCATGCCGGCACGGACGTCGCTGGACATGGCGGATGGGACCATCCGGCTCATCATGCGAGCCACGCGATGAAGAGAACTTACGACTTCGCGGTGATCGGCGCTGGAGTCTTCGGCGCGTGGACAGCGCGATACCTGCGCCAGGCCGGCGCCAGCGTAGTCATACTGGATGCTTACGGCCCGGGCAACAGCCGCTCCAGCTCCGGCGGTGAGACCCGCATCATCCGCGCCGGCTACGGACCCGACGAACTCTATACCCGCTGGGCCATCCGCTCTTTCCCGCTATGGCAGGAGTTCTTTGAACGTGTTGGCCGTGACTTTTTTCGGCGCACCGGGGTGCTCTGGCTGGGAGACGAGGCTGATCCGCATGTCAGCCAGATCCCCGCGCTGCTGGCGCGGCTGGGAGTCCAATGCGAGAAGCTCAGCGCTGCGGAGATAAGCAGGCGTTATCCGCAATTGCACTTTGCGGAGGTCACGCTCGGGGTGCTCGAACCGCAAAGCGGCGTCCTCCTGGCCCGGGATGCAGTCCAAGCCCTGGTGATGGAGTTGGCGGCGGACGGAGTTGAGTACCTGACGGCCGCGGTCCAGCCACCCCGAGGCCGTGGCAAACTCTTGGCCCTAGAAACTAAAGCCACTAAAGCCACTGAAGCCGCTGAAGCCACTCGCGCCACTGGCGCCGGCCAACGATCGGTGAGCGCGGGCACATTTATCTTTACCTGCGGATCGTGGCTGCCCAAGCTCTTTCCCGAACTACTGGGCGAGCTCATCTTCGCCACGCGTCAGGAAGTTTTCTTTCTGGGGCCGCCCGCGGGGAGTGATGCGTTTCATGCCCCACGGATGCCGGCGTGGCTCCATCACACGCATCCCGACCGCCCCTACGCGCTCCCCGACATCGAAAACCGCGGCTTCAAGATAGCTTTGGACCGGCACGGGCCGGAGTTTGATCCCGACCACGGCTCGCGCGTCGTCAGCGCGGCTGCCGCCGATCATGTGCGCGGCTACCTGGCACAGCACGTTCCGGCTTTGGCGCATGCGCCCGTCGTCGAGACGCGCGTGTGCCAGTATGAGAACACATGGAACGGAGATTTTTTGCTCGACCGCCATCCCGATTTTGACAACGTCTGGCTGGCCGGCGGCGGCTCCGGACACGGTTTTAAACACGGGCCGGTGGTCGGAGAGTATTTGAGCGCCCGCATCTTGAATAACGCGGCCGCGGAACCGCGCTTTTCGCTGGCCAGTAAGCAAACCCGGAAAGCGAGGTCGGTGTATTGACGGCCGGATGCGACTGTCCCGCTGTCGCGCGACCCGCTCGCGCCGAGCGGCTCTCGAAACTTGTCTGCCGCTATGAGAAAAAAGCCGAAAGCCGGCAACCCATCGGAAATGAGGCGGTCACGTTATGATGGCCGTGTTTGAGCGAATTCGGTCTGATTGCTATAATCGAAAAGTTCGCGCGTGGAACGTTTCCCTGGTCCCACCGAAGCCCTCTCGCGCGGCAATCAGCCCATCTGGCCAGGTAGCTCAGTTGGTAGAGCGCAGCCCTGAAAAGGCTGGCGTCGGCGGTTCGATTCCGTCCCTGGCCACCATATTTTCAATCACTTAGCAGCATCCCTTCCCCGATTTTGCTTCCAATTGCTTCCAATTGCTTCCAATTCAATTCACCAACTGCGATCCCAGACTGCTGAGCCGATCGACGGCGCGGCGCTGTGACTCGGGAACAAACTGCTGGTAAAGATCCAGCGTCGTCGCCAGACGCTGGCGTCGGCGCCGGGGCGGGATGGGACCTGGTGGATCGGAAAAGCTCCGGGCGGGGTATTCCACCTGGATCCGCGTACCGGAAAAGGCGAGCTTTATGGCGCCGCATCCGGACTGGTGAATGACTGGGTATATAACCTGGCCACCGATGCCGGTGGACGGCCCTGGGTGGGCACGGGCTCGGGCCTCTACCGGGGAAGCCGGAGCGGTAGTACGTGGCGCTTCGAGCACGTCCAGATTCCCGGGCAAAGCGCTAAGACTATTCTGGCGATCCTGGTGGATAGCCGAGGACTGGTATGGGCGAGCAATTCGGCCGGCGTGAGCCGGTTGGAGAACGGGCACTGGCGCCAGTTCAAGACCGCCGACGGATTGCTGCAAGACAACGTCACCTACCTGACCGAGGCCCCGGACCACGCGGTGTGGGTGGGATACCGCGATCCCATCGGGATCAGCCGCCTGGAGATCGACGGCGATCGCTTGGGCGTCCGCCATTTCGGTCCCAAAGACGGTTTGCCGGCGTCGCGGACCTATTTCCTGCGCTTCGACCGCCGGGGCTGGCTTTGGGTAGGCAGCGACATGGGGGTTGACCGCTACGACGGCAGGGCCTGGCGTCATTTCGATAAGGCCAACGGACTGACGGTGAACGATTGCGACCATAATGCCTTCTACGATGACGAAGATGGCAGCGTGTGGATCGGAACCAGCAAGGGGTTGACCCACTTTCTCCATCCGGCATCGGACGCGGCGC
>DATDGY010000042.1:0-47243 GCA_036521855.1 Candidatus Angelobacter sp. | reverse complement strand
AGGCAGCCTGAGATTTGTTGTTGAACCAGACCGGACGGTATGTTAACGTTTCGTGAAGAACATGCAGGAGGTTCTTCCGGATGGTAGAGTCCGTTCGCGAACAGCTTCTTGCCAGCCACGACGAGTTTCGTAGGCTGGCCCAGGAACACACTCAGTACTCTCAACGTCTCAGCTCTCTCATCGAAAAACGATACCTGACAGACGACGAAAAACTGGAAGAAGTCCGTCTCAAAAAGCTCAAATTGCGGGTCAAAGACCAGATGCAAATGATTGAGCAGGACTTCAAACGCGCTCAGCCTTCTGTAGCCTAGCGCCCGATTTTTGGAAGCTAACCTCTCCCGTCCGCCCGCCGGGGCTGTCGCGGAGAGGTTTATCATTTGGCGTCCGAACCAGCAGAGCCAGTCCTTCCCAAAGAACCTCCGTAATGTCTCTCCGGCTCCACTCGTTATAATCATCATTGCATGGTCCGCGACGGGATCTACTACGCGCTGGGAATGCTGCTGGTGGCCGCCGTTCTCTGGTGGCTGGCGGCGCCGGTGTGGTCCCTGATTCCCGGGCTGCTGGCCCTGTTCTTCCTCTGGTTTTTCCGTGATCCCGAACGCGCCATTCCCGCCGAGGCCGGCCTGGTCGTCTCTCCGGCCGACGGCAAAGTGACGGACATCTCTGCCACCCAGTTGAACGGCAGGCCGTGCACGTGTATCAGCATCTTTCTCAACGTGTTTGATGTTCATGTCAACCGTTCTCCCATCTCCGGCGTTATCCGGGACGTGACGTATCGCCCCGGCAAATTCCTGAATGCCATGGATACGGCGTCTGCGGAGAACAATGAGCAGAACATCGTTACCATGGAAGGTGAGGGCATGACCCTGGTCTTCAAGCAGATTGCCGGACTGCTGGCGCGGCGGATTGTATTCACCTGCAAGCCGGGTGACACTCTGCTCCGCGGCCAGCGCGTGGGCATGATCAAATTCGGCTCCCGCACCGACGTGATTTTCCCCTCGCCCTCGGAGTTGGCCGTCAAGACTGGTGATCGAGTAAAGGGCGGGTCATCGATTCTGGCCCGCGTTTCCGTTCCCCAGATCGAGTCCCCGCAGAAGCAGGCGTGGGAGACGCAGACCGTCTCTCCGGCACCTAAGCCTTCGGAGGCCGTACGATGAGAATGCCTTTGCCAACGCGGCGCCTGGATGACCAGCCTCCGGACAGCCAGAAACGCAGAATGCGCAAGGGGATGTACATCCTGCCTTCGTTGTTTACCGCCGCGAACATTGCCGCCGGATACTTCGCCATCACCGAAGCCATCCAGGGCAGCGTGGCTGATCCGCGGCGCTTTGACGTGGCCGCGCTGGCCATCGGCGTGGCCGTGGTGGCCGACGGGTTGGATGGACGCATTGCCCGCATGACCGGCACCACCAGCGACTTTGGTCGCGAATTCGACTCGCTGGCCGACGTCATCACCTTTGGCGTGGCCCCGGCGGTGCTGGCCTGGCTGTGGGGCTTTCGCTGGCTGCCGGTTTTTGGAATTCCGGAGCTTCGCGCGCGCGTGGTGCAGCTTGGCGTGATCGCCACGTTTCTGTTTCTGGCGGCCGGCGCCAGCCGGCTGGCCCGCTTCAACATTCAGGTGAACCCCCAGCCTTCCAATCCGGGACGCCCGGGAAGAAAGTACTTCGTCGGCATGCCGATTCCAGCGGGCGCCGGTGTCATTGCCGCCACCATCCACCTCCTCGAGGGTCGGCCCATCCAATATCCCTGGCTGGCCTGTCTGTGGATTGGATTGCTGGTTGCCGTGGGCTTTCTCATGGTCAGCACCTGGCGTTTTTACAGTTTTAAGGATCTGAATCTTCGCACCCGATATCCTTTCCAGTTGTTAGTCTTGATTGCCGTGTTTTTGATCATCCTGTGGTACTACTCCGGCTATCTGCTATTTTTTATGGCCATCACTTATATGCTGAGCGGAATCATGACCCGAATTTCGTCGCTCTTCCGGCGGCGGCCTTCAGCTCCTCCTCCGCCGGTATACGAGGAAGCGCCGGAAACCAGATGAGAACTGAGAACCAGAACCTGTTCCGCGTGGCCATCGTCGGCGGGGCCACGCTCAAGGGAAAAGAGCTCAAGGAAGTTCTGGAGGAGCGAAATTTCCCCGCCATCGATACCCTCTTGCTCGACGACAACGAGTCTCTCGGCCAGCTCGACCGCGTTCAGGACGAGATTTCCTTCGTCCAGCCGGTGACTCGCGATAAATTCGAGAACATCGACTTCAGCTTCTTTGCCGCCGATGAAGATTTCACGCGCGCGAACTGGAAGCTGGCCCAGAAAGCGGGCAGCGCGATCGTGGACCTTTCGTATGCGCTGGAAAGCGATCCTGCCGTTCCCTTGAGAGCGCCCTGGATCGAACGCGAACTTGGCCGGACGACGCAGCTTAACCTGGATTCGAGCGTGGTCACGATTGCTCATCCTGCCGCAGTCACTCTGGCGCTGTTGCTGCTGCGCGCGCAGAAGGCAGGAGCGATTCGCCGCGCCGTAGCCACGGTCTTTGAGCCGGTATCGGAGCGCGGACGCCCCGGCATGGACGAGTTGCACGAACAAACCGTCAACCTGCTCTCCTTTCAGCAGATGCCCACCAGCGTGTTCCATGCTCAAGTGGCTTTCAACATGATCGGCCGCTATGGGGCGGCTGCGAAGCTGGCCCTCGAAGCGGTGGAGCGCAGGATTGGCAGCCATCTGGGCAAACTGCTGGACAGCCAGGCGTCCATTCCCGCCTTGACGCTGCTGCAAGCGCCGGTCTTTCATGCGCATACTTTCGCCCTCTATCTTGAAATGGAAAAAGCGGTTGCCACCGGAGATCTTTCCCGGGCGCTGGCCGGCGAGCACATGCAGATTGCGCGCTCTCCGGACGATGCCCCCAGCAACGTCAACGTGGCCGGCAAAGACGACATCCTGGTGGCGCTGCGGCGCGATCCCGCTCCCGAGAACCCGAACGGCCTGTGGATCTGGGCCGCGGTCGACAACCTGCGTCTGGCCGCCATCACCGCCGTCGACTGTGCGAACGCCCTGGCCGCAGTCCGGCCCCATGGGAAGGTGCAGTGAAGAGATCACTTTCGCAAATGGTCCATCCGACAACATTGCTGTCTCCTGTCACGGGGTGGAGCAGGCATTTATGCCTACCGACGACATTGCTGTCTTCCCTCACGGGGTGGAGCAGGCATTTATGCCTGCGTCTCAGCCACCTACCAAAAGCGGCTTTAGCCGCTGCCGTAACCCTCCTTTCTCTCGCCGCGTTTTCCGGCTGCGGCTATCACACCGCCGGCCATGCCAACCGGCTGCCGGAGAATGTGCGCGTTCTCGCCGTGCCCATGTTCGTGAACCAGACCCAGACTTACGGCGTGGAGCAGCTTCTTACCCGCGAGGTAGTGCGCGAGTTCATCGATCGCACCCATTACCGCGTGCTCACCGCCGTCGGCGATTCCGCCGACGCCACGCTGAAAGGCGCCGTGGTCGCCGCTCAGACCGCGCCCCTCACCTACGATCCGCAGACCGGCCGCATCTCCAGCTCCGTGGTTACCGTGACCATGAAGGTCTCGCTGGTGGACCGCAGCGGGCATGTGCTCTTCGACAACCCCAACTACACCTTCCGCGAGCAGTACCAGGTCTCGGCCAACGCCACCAGCTTTTTCTCCGAGGTGACGCCGGCCCTGCAGCGCATGTCGCGCGACTTTGCCCGTACCCTGGTCAGCGACATCCTGGAGGGCTTCTGATGTCCGCACTACCGCCCCAACCCGCGAAAGCCGCGCGCACCGCCATCCCAGATCGCGCAAAAGCGGCGCAATCCGGGAGCCCTGGTGTCGGGGGCCCCGGACGCAGCTTTGCGCCCGCAGAACGCTTTGTCTCCGAAGTTGCCGGCGGCAAGCTGCGCCCCGCCTACATCTTCGTCGGCGATGAGGTCTTCTTCCGCGACCAATGCCGCCAGGCCCTGCTCGAGCACCTGGTCCCCGCCGATCTGCGCGACTTCAGCCTGCACGATCTCGACCTCGGTGAAACCAGCGTGGCCGAGCTGATCGACCGCGCGCGCACGCCCTCGCTGATGGCGCCCTTCCAGGTCTTCTTCGTCCGCGGAGTCAAGAATCTTTACGGACGCGGCTCCCATGCCGACGCCTTCGCCGCCATCGAAGCCTATGTCAAAGACCCCAACCCGGCTGCGGTGGTGATCTTCGTCGCCGACCACATCAGCATTCCCGCCGACGTCCGCCGCATGCAGTTGCAAGACCGCGACCGCTTCGAACGTATCCGTGAGACCCTGGGCGAATTCTGTGCCATGGTCGAGTTGGCCCGCGTCGAAGAGAGCGACGGCGTGCGCTGGATCGTCGAACACGCCCGCGAAGAAGGCGTCACCATCGACCCCGATGCCGCGCGCGAACTCATCGACTCCCTGGGCGCGGACATGATGATGGTCAGCCGCGAACTCGAAAAGCTGATCCTCTACGTCGGCGAGAAGAAACAGATCGCGCTGGGCGACGTCGAAACCCTGGTGCTCGCCGCCAAGCAGCGCTCGCTTTACGAACTCACTGACGCGATCTCCGCCAAAGACCGCCCGCGCGCCCTGGCCGTGCTCGACGCGCTGCTCTCCGCGGGTGAAGGCGATGACGCCGCCATCGGCCACCTCTACATGCTGGCCCGAACTTTTCGCCAGATGCTGGTGATCCAGGAAAAAGGCGTGCGCGACTCGCGAATCATCTGGCAGGCGCTGTGGCAGGGCTTTCGCGTGCCTCCCTTCGCCGCCGAAGACATCATCCGCCAGGCCCGCCGCTACAAATCCCGCGGCGAACTTACCCGCGCCATCCGTCTGGTGGCCCGCGCCGATCTGGCCCTGCGCTCCAACCCTCCCAGCAAACGCCTGGTGCTGGAACAGTTGGTCATGCAGCTCGCCCAGGAACCCAAAGCCAGCCCGCAGGAGTGGCGTCAGGAACAATTTCAAATTTGAAACTTCAAATTTGAGACTTACGGTCTCCTTTGGACAAGGATGGCCAATTTTCTTCGCCCCTTGCTCCCTGGCCATCCAAAAACAAAGGGGTTAGACGATTCATCCCAGGGGTGATCCCAATGCGCTGTCCAGGTCGCCACGTGCCATCCGGCGGCAATCTCCTTTCCGTTTCCAATCTGCGTAAATCTGCGGCAAAGGGGCTCTCTTTTTTCTGGCCGATGTTGAAAACAATGGGCATACGCCATTTTATTCGCTTATTTTTCGCCACCCCCTCCCCCATCCCCTATTTCACGCCACTTCACCCCAGGTTCACCCCATGTCACCCCAGAACCGCATATGCACCCGACTATGCAGCAATCAGATCTGGGCTGATTGCTGTGCTGACTGCTTTTTTGTCAAAGACCCTCTTTGGCTATCCGACTGAGCGGAGCGAGTTTTCATTTTAAATTATACATTATCATTTACTAATTGTAAACTATATCGTTAGATTCTCTTGATCCGCGCTCATCAGCGTTAATCTGCGGTAAGGTTCTTTCGTTTTGGCTTTGGCTGATGGCTGAGTGCTGACTGCTGACTGCTGAGTGCGTCTTCTCAGTATCCCGAAAACTCCTCGGTACGAATATCGTTTTCGTTCGCGCCCGCCCCGGTCAGCATCTGGCGCATGGCGGCGACCATCGCCGGCGGTCCAGCAATGTAATAGATCGGTTGGTGGAAGAGCGGCTCTGGTTGGTGGAAGAACGGCTCTTTAGAGCCGTGTTGTGCGTTTTCTCGATTCCCGGGCTTCAGCCCCGGCAGATGTCTTTCTAGCATCTCGCGGCTGATGACCCCGCGCTCGCCCTTCCAGTCCATTTTTGATTTCTCCATCTCGGTCATGGTGGGAATGAAATGGAAATTGGGGTTTTGCGCAGCCAGATCGGAGAGCGTGCCGAGGAACGCCGCATCTTCCGGCCGCCGGTTCGAGTAGAAGAGGTAGAGCTGCTGGGGCAGCCGGTCGCGTGCGGCCTGGACGCTGATGCTGAAAAACGGCGTGATCCCGATCCCGCCAGTCAGAAAGACCGCCGGCCTGACCGGAGCTTCGGCCGGGGTGTTGTGCAGAGTGAACTTCCCATAGGGCCCGGCGATCTTGACCTCCGCGGGCAGGGCGATCGAGCGCAGCACGCGCTTGAAAGCCGTGTCACGCATGCGCGTGGTGATCATCAGGTCGGGATCGGAGGGCGCGCTGGCGATGGTGAAGGTGCGCCTGTTGCCCTCGGCGTCAGTCTCCGGAGGGTTGCTTAGCGTGACTATCATGTACTGCCCGGCCTTGAACGCGAAGCCCGCAGGCCGGTCGAAATGGAAGGCCATGGTGCCCTCGGCAACCGTTTCGCGGCTCCGCAATGCTGATGTGTGGGTTGTGGCCATGAAAGAGCCCTTCTTGTTGGGATGCCGTATCAGCAGACGGCAGTCCATGCACACGTGTGCGGCGCGGTTGCAGCTCACAGCTCGCAGGGACAGTGCTTCAAATGGTCGCAGCCGCTTGCGGCCAATCTATCAAAAGACCAACCGGTCTGCAAAAATGGGAATCACCAATTAAAACACTGTCTCTTCCAATCGAAAGATGAGCCTAAGCAGTAAGTATTTCCACGCGTGCCCAATACGTACAGCAACTCTTCCGCGAGCAACGAAGGGAAGGGCCAAACGAGGCGGGGAGATCCAAAGGCTAAGATGGATCAAAGCAGGCACGGCCGGTGTCCAACATGTATGCCGGAATAGAGCCCGCGGGCAACGGCTTTCCGCAAGGCTGCAAGAATCGCTGAGGAGGAACCCAAAAGTATGCTTCTCGCAAACCTAGTGAATCCTATGCTCGTCAAAACGCAAGTTGCTGCTGTTTGGCTATTCCAGGAAGGAGGACACCGCTTTGATCCCTGGCGGCTGTGGATCCAGATGGACTGGCCGGCCCGGGCCATCGTAGTGGTTCTACTGGTCATGTCGGCATGGTCACTGGGCGTGATGATTGATCGCTGGATCGCTTACAGCGCCGCGCGCAAACAGTCCCGCCAGTTTGCCCCGGCGGTCGCCGGCGCTCTGCGCCAGGGAAACCTCGACGAGGCAATCCTGGTGGCGGAGCGCAACAAGAAGAGCCATCTGGCCAAGGTGGTGACCTCAGGGCTGCTGGAATTCCGTGTGCAGGGAAAATCAGCGGAAGCTCCGGAAGAGCAGATTGAAGCCAGTAAGCTCGCGCTGGAACGGGCCGAGGCCATTGTCCACGCCGAACTCGAGCGCGGCCTGAACGGATTGGCTACCATCGGCTCCATCGCCCCGTTCGTTGGTCTGCTGGGAACGGTGATCGGCATCATGGATGCATTCCGCAACATTCAGGAGCATCAGGGCACCTCTCTCACCGCAGTCTCAGGTGGTATCTCCGAGGCGCTGGTGACCACCGCTCTCGGCCTGTTTGTGGCCATTCCCGCGGTCATGACGTTCAACTATTTCACGAGCAAGATAAAAGCCTTTGACGTTGAGATGAACAACTCCTCCAGCGAACTCGTGGGTTATTTCCTGAAAAACGCCAGAGTTGCCCGGCCCTAAGGCCGGGTAGCCCGGTTGACCGCGCCGAAAAAACGCCCGGCACCGCTCCAGGCGATCGACGGTGCGCCGCAGAGCAAATACCGGGCAGGAGTTGTGCAGCCGCTTGAGTCTCAGGCGTTGCACAAAGCCGGACAGGCAATCCAGGTTCGGGTTGAGCTCCCATGGACTCGTGCCGTTCAGCCATCCGGAATGGTTGGTGGTCTCGTCTGCTGAGGCAGCCGGCGGCGCGCATGTGGCAGCGGCCGGCTCATCCCGGGGTCCCAAAAATTTGCGAGGGGAATCTTAGCAAAGAACAAACGTTCATTCAAACAATCAAATGCTCGTTTTTAGATCGCGAAAGGCCGAAGCGCGGCACGAGTGGGTCCGGAGAAGGAAGGCAGACTCTTACCGCGGATCAACGCGGATGAGCGCGGATCAGGCCATTTGGTAAATGGGTAATTTGGGCCTACGCGGCCAAGTGGCCGCTCTGCCCCATGTCGGATACGGATGCGAATCAGGCTTTCTTTGCTGCGAGCCGGCCGCTGAGGCGGGACTTATACCGTGCCGCGGTGTTCTTGTGGATGATGCCCTGCTTGACCGCCTGGTCGATCTTGGAGACGGTGTCGGAAAACTTGGCTTTGGCCTGGGCGGAATCCCCCGCCTGCAAGGCGGCGCGGAACTGGCGCAATGCGGTGCGCAGGCGGGAAGTCTGGGCGCGGTTTTGCGCGGTGCGTTTCGTGGTCTGGCGAGCGCGCTTGAGCGCCGAAAAATGATTTGCCATGCTGGGTGCTCTGGTCCTTGTAAGGGATTCTTTCGGAGGTTCCGAAGCACTTATTTTACTAGGGCTTAGCGGCTTGGGTCAATGTGGCTGTGCGGCGCCGGCCTGGACGCTCAGCTTCTCGCCGGTCTCTACTGTCTGCTTCAGAAGCTTCAGCCGGGACTCCATCTTGCGCCGGAAGAAGCCTTTGACCAGGGGCCACACCATGCTCATCGGGCCCCGGGGCTTGACTGTGACCGTCTCCTCGATGCGGGTGAGGTTCACCTGACGAATCAGGCGATACTCGCCGCGCACGGTCGCGGTGGGCGCCTGCATCTCGTAACCGAGAAGTTGGTTCACAATGAGGGCCACCACCACGGTTTCCACCTCGAACCTGCGCCCGTACTCTTCCACGGTCGCGCGCTGCCGCGTGCCAACGCGGAGGCCGCCCGGAGGCAGCGGCGCGAGTTCCGCCAGGTCGGGTTGCCAGCGCTTGACCAGCTCCGGCTCGGTCAGGTAGGCAAAGACTCGCTCCGGCGGCGCAGCGATATCGACCGTGAATTCAAAGCTCATGACAGGATTCCTTTCTGAAAACCGCAGACATTATATACATATGTGTATAAAATGCAACAGTGCATTATTAACGAAATATGCAAACAGCAATTTCACTCCCGACAGCAAGCTTCCCCTGGCGGCGAGTGAGTTTGTACGGGTCCTTCACGCTCTCACTGACCGCCTTCTATCCCTGTTCTGCGCGGCTGCGGCGTGATTGAAAGCGAGGCCAGCGTCACCATCGATCTTCACTGACAATTAATGATCCAACAGTGACTCTTCCTGCAGACTTGTCTCATGCCCGTGTATCTAACAGACGGGCCGCTCTTTACGTTTCTTGACTTGGGGTCCAATCGGGGGTAACCTCAGCTCAATGGTATCGCTTCCGCCCGCGTGTGGGCCGGCCACTCTGCCTCTCCAGCTACCAAGAAAAATCCTGTCCTCCCTGGTTTCTGGGATGCGTCCGCAGAGTCACGCGAACCCGCCCGCAGGACTGGCGGAGGAAATGGCAAAGCCTGAATGAAGAAAAACATCGAAATCGTTCCCAACATCGAGAAGCTTTTCGGCACGCGTGACGAAAACCTGCAGATCCTGGAAGAAGGCCTGAGCGTAAACATTGAGCTGAGGTCGACTGCGGTGCAGATCGAGGGGGCGGCGCGGGACGTAGCGCGCGCCGAGCAGATCTTCACCGACTTCGACCACCTGGGCCGCAATGGCCACGACCTGAGCCAGGGCGACCTGAGGTCCATGTTGCGCGTGGTGATGGAGGACGCCTCCACCACGCTACGCGGGCTGGCCGAGGCGGGCAAACAGCGCTCCTTCGGCAAGCGCCAGGTGCAGCCCAAGAGCATGAACCAGCGCCGCTATCTCGACGCCATCGAGAAATACGACATGGTCTTCGGCATTGGTCCGGCGGGCACGGGCAAGACCTACCTGGCGGTGGCCATGGCCGTTTCGGCGTTGAACAACAAGAAGGTGAATCGCATCATCCTGGCGCGTCCCGCGGTGGAAGCGGGCGAGCGGCTGGGCTTCCTGCCGGGAACGCTGCAGGAGAAGGTCGATCCCTACCTGCGTCCACTGTATGACGCGCTCTACGACCTGATGGACGGTGAGCGCGTGGACCGGTATCTGGAGAAGAACATCATCGAGATCGCGCCCATCGCTTTCATGCGCGGACGCACGCTGAACGATTCGTTCATCATCCTGGACGAGGCGCAGAACACCACCTCCGAGCAGATGAAGATGTTTGTCACCCGCATGGGCTTCAACTCCAAGACGGTGATTACCGGAGATATCACCCAGATCGACCTGCCCAACACGCGCAAGAGCGGGCTGCTGGAGGCCGTGGACATTCTCAGAAACGTGGAAGGACTGTCGTTCAACTTCTTCACCGAGGAGGACGTTGTGCGCCATCACCTGGTGCAGCGCATTGTGCGCGCTTACGACGAACGCACGCGCAACCAGCAGATGTCTTTGGAGCTGCCGAAGGATGCCGGCGAAGGGCAAGAGCAGGAGCCTCCGCTGCAACAGTAGAAATAGTAGAATCTTGTGCGGGAGGGCGGTTCGGGTGCCCTCCCTGTTTGTTTTCTGGAAGAACACGTGATCATCTTTGAGAAAGCCATGCAGGGGGTGAGCCGCCCCGGGCTCGCAAGCTTCGCGCGGCGGGCGCAAAAGCTTGCGGGAATCCCCGGCACGGTGGACATCATGATCGCCGGCGATCGCCGCCTGCAGGAGTTGAACCGGCGTTTCCGCAAAAAGAACCAGCCCACCGACGTGCTGTCTTTTCCCCACGGCGACGGCGGGGACATCGCCATCTCCGCTGAGATCGCCCGTCAGAACGCCGGCCGCTACGGACATTCACCGGCGGCAGAGCTGAAAATCCTGATCCTGCACGGCATGCTGCATCTCGCCGGCCACGATCACGAGACCGACAACGGCCGGATGGCGCGAGTCGAAGCCAGGCTGCGCGCGCAGCTCAAACTGCCGTCGTCGTTGATCGGCCGCGCCTGCGTGCCGGCAGCGAAAAAACCGCCCCAGCACGGGAGATCGCGATGACAACGTGGTTGGTGTACGCCGCAATCCTGGTCTTGTGCGCGCTGCTGGCGCTGGTCTCCTACGTGGAGCAACTTTACACTGAGAGCGGCAAGTTCCTGACGCGCGAGTTTCAGGAAAACATTGAGGCTTTTGAAAACCTGGTGCAGCCGCGCCTGGTCTCAACCAGTGGCCGGGCGTTCCTATCCATTGCCGTGCTGGCGCAATTGTGCACCGCCGCTATCGCTCTGCTCATCGGCTATCTCGTTTTTCAGGACCAGAGATGGACCGCGGCGGAGATCGCGCAGGCGGCCGTCGGCATCATTCTGGTGGTGATCTTCTGCAACCGGCTGGCGCCGTACGTTCTTTTCACGCGCACGCGCGGGCGCTGGCTGGTCCATTTCATTCCCCTGTTGCGATTGCTGATCTACATGATGCTGCTGATCACATTGCCGCTGAGCTTCGCCCTTTCTGTGGCCGCGCTGGCCAAGCCGCACCACCCGGAAGAGCCCGAGCATCCTTCCGAGGCGGTGGACGCGCTGATCGAGGCCGGCCGGGAAGAGGGCATCCTGGAGGAGAGCGACCGCCAGCTTATCCAGTCGGTGGTGGAGTTCGGCGACAAGACAGTGCGCGACGTGATGACGCCGCGGCCGGACATCTTTGCCGTGCCCGCCGACACGACCATCGAGAAATTCACCGACCTGCTGCGTGAAAAGCCGCATTCGCGCGTGCCCATCTATGTCTCCACCATCGATAACGTCATCGGCATGGTGCTCTCCCACGACCTGATTCAAATCACCGACGTGCAGGCCCGGACCACGACGCTGCGCACGCTGGTGCGTCCGGTGATCTTCGTTCCCGAAACCAAAAAGACCGCTCCGCTGATGCGCGAGATGCAGAAAGAGAACGTTCACATGGCCATTGTGATCGATGAGTACGGCGCCGTCGCCGGCCTGGTGACGATGGAAGACCTGGTGGAGGAGATCGTCGGCGAGATCCGCGACGAGCACGAGCAGGGCACCGACATCATCCGCGAAACAGAAGACGCTTACGTGATGCCGGGCAATGTTGATGTGGGACGTCTCGAAGATTTGTTCGACCTTCATCTCGAACCGCGCGACACCGCCACCGTGGGCGGGCTGGTAAGCGCGCTGGCCGGCCATATTCCTCATTCCGGCGAGGTGATTGAAGAAGACGGGCTCCGCTTTGAAATCCTGGAATCCACGGACCGCAAGGTGGAAAAAGTTCGCGTCAGCCGGACGCAGCCCGAGCTGCCGTTCAGCGAGGCCCAGGCGTAACCATGGCCTACCGCTCCGGGTTCGTGACCATCATCGGCCGCCCCAACGCCGGCAAGAGCACCCTGCTCAACGCGTTGGTGGGCGAGAAGATCGCCATCGTCACGGAAAAACCCCAGACCACGCGCACGCGCATCCAGGGCATGCTCAACGTGAAAGCCGGGCGCGGACGCCCCGCGGGACAGATCGTGTTTATCGACACCCCCGGCGTGCACCGGCCGGACAGCCGTCTCAACCGCAAAATGGTGCAGGAGATCCACGCCGCTCTGGAAAGCCGCGACCTGGTCCTGCTGATCGTCGACGCGCTCGAGAGATTCCGCCCCGCGGACGAGCACGTCATCGAGCTGGTAAAAAAAACCGGCGCTCCCGTCTTCCTGCTGTTGAACAAGATTGACAAGCTGCAGAAAGACAAGTTGCTGCCCATGATTGCGCAATACAGTCAATTGCACGACTTCCGCGAGATCATTCCCATCTCCGCAACCAAGGGCGACGGCCTGGAGCTTTTGATGGACAAGATCATGCACGCCTTGCCCGACGGCCCGCGCTATTTTCCCGAAGACCAGCTTACTGACCAGCCGGAGCGTTTCATTGCTTCCGAGATCATCCGCGAGAAGGTGTTGCTGCAGACCAGCAAAGAGCTGCCTTATGCCACCGCGGTCCTGATCGAGCAATACGAGGAGACGGACAGGCTCACCCGGATCGCCGCGACCATCTACTGCGAGCGCGATGGACAGAAGGGAATCCTGATCGGCAAAGGCGGCCGAAGGCTGAAAGAAATGGGCACCGCGGCGCGATTGGAGTTGGAAGCTCTTCTGGGCAAGAAAGTCTTTCTGGAGTTGTTCGTGAAAGTGAAGCCGGGTTGGCGAGAGTCGGCGGCATTTGTGGAGGAGCTGGATTGGAGAAGGGAATCGTCCTAAAGGTTCCCGTGGCATTTCTCCTTCGGAGAGAGTCATCGGGGGCACGTTTAAACCTTGCGAAGAGTATCGTGGAAACAGACAAGTATCCAGGGCACGACTTTAGTCGGGCCGAACAACTGCCATTGAGGATGGCTTTAGCCGCTGCTCTTCTTCTTGCTCTTGCGGAAATGTACGGAACAGATTTCTTGCCGGGTGAGCCACGTGACAGGCGCTAAAGCGCGATCATTCTGGGACGCTTTTCGGCCCGAGTAAACTCGTGCCCTGGATACTTGTCTGTTTCCACGATACTCTTCGCAAGGCCTAAACTCGCGCCCTAATACCTGTCTCACCCTCTAACACTTTCTTACGCTCGGGACACCCAATCACTCTTTCACCGCGATCCCTAGCGCCTTCATCTTGCGGTAGAGATGGCTGCGTTCCAGGCCCAGCACTTCCGCGGTGCGGGTGACGTTGCCGTGGTTCTCGTCGAGCTTTTTGAGGATGTAATCGCGCTCGTAGGCGGCGCGGGCCTGGTGCAGGGTCGAGAAGCCTGAGGCAGTGCGGCTGCCTTCGCGATGCATCAGCGGCGGCAGGTGCTTGCGTTCGATCCGGTGCACCGTGGGATTCATGATTACCATGCGCTCGATCACGTTGCGCAGCTCGCGCACGTTGCCCGGCCAGGAGTAGCGCATCAGCACTTCGATGGCGTCCTCGGTGATCTCCCGCGGGCGCCGGGTGTAGGCCGAGGAAAACTCTTTCAGAAAATGCCGCGCCAGCAGGGGAATGTCTTCCTTGCGTTCGCGGAGCGGCGGCACGTAAAACGGGATCACGTTCAGCCGGTAGAACAGGTCCTCGCGGAAGTTGCCTTTGGAGATTTCCTCGTCCAGATCTTTATTGGTGGCGGCGATCACACGCACGTCCACCTTGATGGGCTCGTCATCGCCCACGCGGGTGAATCGCCCCTCGTCCAGCGTGCGAAGCACCTTGGACTGCGTCTTCAGGCTCATGTCCCCGACTTCATCGAGAAACAGCGTGCCGCCGTCGGCTTTTTCGAACTTGCCTTCCTTGTCGCCGGCGGCGCCCGGGAGGGCCCCTTTACGATGGCCGAACAGTTCGCTCTCGATCCAGTCTTCCGGAATGGCGGCGCAGTTGACCTCGACAAACAGGTTGTCTTGGCGCAAGCTGTGGGCGTGGATGGCGTGCGCTGCCAGCTCCTTCCCCGTGCCGGATTCGCCGAAGATGAGGACCCGGCCGTTGGTGGGCGCCATTACGGAAATCTGCTGCCGCAGCGCTTTCATGGGGATGCTTTCACCCACAATCACGCTCTTGGCCTGGACCTGTTTCTTGAACTCGGCGTTCTCACGGCGCAGCCGGTAGGCCTCCAGGGCGTTTTTGATTACGATCAGGGTCCTATCGAGGGAAAGCGGCTTTTCCAGGAAGTCGAACGCGCCGAGCTTGGTGGCGCGGACTGCGGTCTCGATGTTGCCGTGTCCGGAAATCATGACCACTTCGGGCGCGCCGTCGGCCTGGCGAATTCGCTCCAGCGCGTCCAGGCCGTCCATACCCGGCAGCCAGATATCCAGCAGCACCACCTCGCAGTTGCGGGTCTTCAACCGCTCCAGGCAGGCTTCAGCGCTTTCGGCGAGCAGGACTTTGTAGCCTTCGTCTTCGAGGATGCCGCGGAGGGTCTCGCGGATATCGCGCTCATCGTCCACGACGAGGACACTATGCATGGCGCGTCTCCGCCGCGGCCATCGCTTCCGCCAGAGGAAGCTCCACGATGAACCTGGCCCCGGTGGGATGGTTTTCTTCCACGCGGATGGAGCCGTGATGGTCCTCCACGATGCGCCGCACAATGGCCAGCCCCAGGCCGGTGCCGCGCTTCTTGGTGGAGAAATAAGGCAGGAAGAGTTTTTCTTTCACTTCACGGTTGATCCCGTGCCCGGTATCGGCCACCGTAATCTCCACCGCATCTTTGCTTTCCACCAGCGAGGTCGTGATATAGATCTCGCGCACCAGGGAATGCTGCGTGGCTTCCGCAGCGTTGTCGATCAGGTTGGCCAGGGCCCGCTGGATAGCCTCGGGATCGGCCATGGCCAGGGGCAGGGCAGAATCGAGCTGTTTCTGCACTTCGATCCCGGTCAGGCGGCCGTCAAACATGGCCAGCGCGCGTTCCACGATCTCATTGATGTTCGCCGGACGCGGCTGGGCAGTGGGAAAACGGGCCAGCGAAGAGAATTCGTCCACCAGCGAGCGTAGCGTCTGGACGGCGCCGGTGATGGTCTCGGCGCAGCCGTGGATCATCGTCAAGGAGGCTTGGTCGGGCGCGATATCGCGCTCCAGATGCTTGCGGATTCTCTCCGCGGAAAGCGCGATCGGGGTGAGCGGGTTCTTGATTTCGTGGGCCACGCGGCGCGCCACTTCGCGCCAGGCGGCCTCATGCTGGGCCTTCAGCAGCTCGCTGAAATCCTCGAACACGATCACATAACCCAGCCTCTGCTTTCCGTGCTGCACGGAAGCCGCGGTCACGCTGGCGTTGAGCTTGTCTTTTTCCACCGGAATTTCAAACTGGGCCGCGGTGATTCCCATGCGGTCGGCGCGTCGCAAAAGGTGCTCCAGGTCGGCGGCTACGTCGGGCGGAAAAATATCCCGCAGCGTAGACCCGATGACGGGCGCCCCGCCATGCGGCCAGAACATGCGCCCAAAGGCCACGTTGCCGTGCGTGACGCGCATGTCCGGTTCGAGCGAAAGCACGCCGGTAGGGATGCTCTCCAGGATGGTTTCAATATGCCGGCGGCGCTGCTCCAGTTCGGTATTGGACTGGGTGAGGGCCAGCGCGGACTCCTCAATGGTGCGCCGGCTGGCCTCCAGTTCAGCGGTCATGCGGTTGAACGAGGCCACCAGTTCGCCCAGCTCGTCGGCGGCGGAAACTTCCACGCGATGGCCCAGGTGGCCCACCGAGATCTCGCGCGTGGCCTCGGCCAGGGCCTCCACCGGCCGCGTGACCAGTTTGGCCACAAAGAGCGAAAACCAGGTGGCAACAAAGAGCACCAGCACCGTCAGCAGCGTGAGCAACAGCATGTACATGCCGCGAATGCGTTTGGCCTGGCGGCTCAAGGCAAGATACTGTTGCTGGTTCTGCCTGATCTGGTCCAACGTGGGTGTGAAATCCTTGGGCAGCGGCATACCCACTACGATCTTTCCCGTGGCGCCGACCGGCGATACAGCCAGCAGATACTCGGAACTCCCAAAGGTCCATTTCCGCGGCGACTGCTCCGCCTGGGCCAGGTTGGGCAGTGCGCCGCGCAATGCGGCCCAGTGCTGAGGAGCATTCCAACTGGCGACTTCATCCTCGCCGTCCAGGCCCAGAGCGAATCCTCCTTGCAGCGTGGGTTGCCGCCGGCGGAGCTCGTTGGCCAGGCCGGAATAGTCCGCGGTTTCAAAGGCGCGACGCGCGGTCGGCGACTGGGCAATTTCCAGGGCCTCCTGGCGCGCATTGTCGCCGGCATATTCGGAGAGCAGCGTCGCCATGTGCCCCGTGTCTTGTTGCAGCTGGTTGACCGGACCGGAAAACCATTTGTCGATGGAGCGGTTCATGAGCGCGTAAGAAAACATGAACATGGTCAGGGCGGGGGCGAACGACAACAACAAAGAACCCACCACCATGCGCGTGCGAAAGCGCGAACCCAACACTCCCAGCCGCCGCTCGGCATAGAGTTTGAGCAGGTTGCGCAGCAGGACGAAGGTCAACGCCACCAGCAGCAGGAATACGATCGCGGAAAGACCCACCAGTAGCAGCGTCTGCTGGGCCGAATCCGGACGCAGCTTCAGGTTGAAGGCTTGTTCCGCAAAAACCAGGCCGGCCAGAATGATGATCCCGATCAATAACGGGATGAGCATGGCCCGCCGCTGGCTCACGGTCAGCGATCGTTTGTTGTTGTCTGGCTGGGACGCCGGCACTTAAATCCTCTTCGCACACTCAGTACGGGTGAGAGCTTAGGTCACATTATATGCGGCAGGTTCCGAGCGAAGCGAGGAAGCCCATGTGCTTTCCTGCTCGCTTGGGGGACATAGGCGCTGGCGGCGCTTGATGCCGAGGCTCGGGCATTGATCTGTTCCCCCGGCAGCTCCGCCTTAGTCCGCGGTATCAATCTGGGCGCGCTGCAACCGGTCAGAGAAATCGACGTAGATGGACTTCCACTGCGTGTAGAAGTCGATGGCCCCCAAGCCGCCCTCGCGATGCCCGTTGCCCGTAGCCTTGGTCCCTCCGAACGGCAGATGCACCTCGGCGCCGATGGTGGGCGCGTTCACGTAGGTGATACCAGCGTAGATATCGCGCATGGCGCGAAAGGCCTTGTTGACGTCGCGGGTATAGATAGCGGAGGAGAGTCCGTAGGGCACGCCGTTGGCCATCTCGATCGCCTGTTCGAAGTTCTCGCAGGGGATCACGCTCACCACCGGACCGAAGATCTCCTCCTGGGCGATGCGCATGCGCGAGTCGACGTCGGTGAACACCGTGGGCTCAAAGAACCATCCGTGCGCGTAGTCGGGCTGGTTCAGCGCCTTGCCTCCGGCTTCCAGTTTGGCGCCTTCGTTCTTGCCGATGCCCACGTACTTCTCCGTGGTTGCTACCTGTTGCTCATTGATCTGCGGGCCAACCTCCACGCTCTCGTCCAAACCATTGCCGACTTTCAGGCGCTGGGCGCGATACACCAACCGGTCGGTAAACTGGCGGTAAACGCCTTTCTGCACAATGACGCGGCTGGCGGCAGTGCAGCGCTGTCCGGTAGTGCCGAATGCGCCCCACAAAACGCCGTCCAGGGCCAGGTCGAGGTTGGCGTCGTCCAGGATGATGATGGCGTTCTTGCCGCCCATCTCCAGCGAGCATGGTTTGAAGCTGCGCGCCGCCGTTTCGCCGACTATGCGGCCCACTTCGCTGGAGCCGGTGAAGGAGATGGCGCGAACACCGGCGTGCTCCACGATCGGCGCGCCTGCGTCCGGGCCGAAACCCGTCACAATGTTGACCACGCCTTTAGGCAAGCCGCCATCGGTGAGGGCCTTCACCAGGTTGAAGGTGGAGAGCGGCGTGTCCTCCGCGGGCTTGATGACGCAGGTGTTGCCGCAGACCAGGGCCGGCAACAGCTTCCACGAGGGAATGGCCATGGGGAAGTTCCAGGGCGTAATCATCCCGCAGACTCCCAGCGGCGCGCGCACGGCCATGGCGAATTTGTTGGGCAGCTCGGAAGGGACCGTGGCGCCGAATTGGCGGCGTCCTTCGCCCGCCATGTAGTAGGCGGTATCCACGGCCTCCTGAACGTCGCCCCGCGCCTCCTTCAGCACTTTGCCCATCTCGCGGGTCATCAGCCGGGCGTACTCTTCCTTACGTTCCAGGAGGATCTCTCCGGCGCGATAGATAATCTCGGCGCGCCGCGGCGCCGGCACCAGGCGCCAGCGCTCGAAGGCCTGGCTGGCGGCGGAGACGGCATCATCCACGTCGCGCTTGTCCGAGCGCTGAAAGACACCGATCACGTCGCGCGTGTCGGCCGGGTTGAGGTTTTCGTACGTCTGGCCGCTGCGGGATTCCACCCACTCGCCGCCGATCAGGTTCTTGTAGAGTTTTGCGGGCATTCTTGCCGATTGCATCCTTTCGCGAGACCAAACTAATTATCGTACCAAGAGTTCGCAGGGTTCCGAAACCGTCCCCGGATCTCCTCGGCGCAGCAACGGAATGCTGAACGCGCCGCGTAAGCATTTGATATGAAACAGCTTAGATGGGAGGCGAAACGATCCCGTCTGAGTATTTCCAAAGGTGTTACCAAAGACAAATAAATTCGGGAAGAGGCCCGGTGACTGTAGGCTACAATCTAATTCTCGCCGGGCAGCAATGAACGTTTTGGTCTCAACTACCAGAGTTACTGAACCGTAAACTAGATTCTCTCTGGAGATGGCGGCGCCCGGAAAGACGGTAGGCATGTCCATACTTCTGGCCGATGACGATGTGCAATTGGCTACGTTTCTCTCGAAGTCCCTTGAGTCAGAAGGCTACTCAGTGCGCACGGCGGTTGACGAATCCAGCGTGCTCTCTGAACTGAAGCGGCAAAATTACAAACTTATCATTTTGGATTTGAATTTCGGACGCACTGACGGGCTGCGATTGTTGGAGAAGCTCAGGTCGACCGGCCTGGAAACGCCGGTTCTGGTGCTCAGCGCCCGCAACCGGGTTTCCGACCGTGTGCAATCGCTGAACCTGGGCGCCGATGACTACGTCACCAAGCCGTTTTCCTTCCAGGAGCTGGCCGCCCGCGCCAACGCCATCCTGCGGCGGAAGGCGGACCGGTCTTTGAGCGTGCTTCGCGTGGAAGACCTGGAGATGGATCCGGCCGCCCGGAAAGTTCATCGCGGCAAACGGGAAGTCAAGCTGAGCCCGAAAGAATTCGATTTGCTGGTGCTGCTGATGCGCCGCGCCGGTGAAACCGTCAGCCGCCGGCAGCTCCTGCTGGATTGTTGGGGAACCCACGAGACGGACAGCAACCTGGTGGATGTGTACGTCAACTACCTGCGGAAGAAGATCGACTCGGCAAGCGCGGAGAAGCTGATCCAAACAGTTCGCGGCTCCGGATACCGCTTGGGGAAGCCGGCGCCGGCGACCGGCTTGCACCACCAATCTGCGTACCACGCGGCCCATCACCCGGAGGCCGCGGCCCAGCCTGGCGTGGCCGATCAACTGCGGACCGCGCCCCTCAAGACCTTGGTCCATGCCATCGCCCACGATCTGGCGCAACCGCTCACCAGTATCCGCTGCTTTCTGGAAATGCTGGCCATTCGCAAAGAAGAAGTGGCGGCCCAGCCGGCGGAGATGGCCACCATCGAGCAACAAGCTGATCGCGCCATCGCTCTCGCCAAAGCCATTTCCGCTCTGGTGCGCGAGGCGCCCGCGCCGCTCAGTCCCTGGATATCCCTGGAAACATTGTTCAATGAGCTAGCAGCGGATTTCGGAGTGCTGTTGCAGTCCGGCCAGCTCACACTCGAGCGGCAATGGGAACCGGGCTTCCAGGTTTCCAGCAGCCCCGCGCTGCGCCAGCTTCTGGTGCTGTTCTTGAGCAAGCTGGTGGGCCGCAACGCTCACCCGTTCGTCATTACCGTCGCCGCAAGCGTCAGGGACGGTCGCTGCCACCTGGATTTGCGCTGGCGGCCGTGCGATCCGTCACCAAGGCCGGTCCAGGATTTCAGCTTGATTGTGGCCCGGGAATTGGCCAGCATCCGCGAGATCATGTGCTCCCTGGGCGGCGAACTGGTTTTGCCTGAGGGCCAGCCCGACATATCGTTGATTTTGCCGGCGACGGCAAGAGATCGGGTGACCGCCGTGATCGGGTGATCGGGTGATCTGATCGGGACCAAGAACGCTTATCTAAGCCAGAGCTGAACGCGAGTTCCGGTGTCCTGCGTGGACGGTCCGTTCCAGGGCTCTCCCCTGATCCAGCCAACGCCATCGACCGTCGCTCCGCCGAACCTGCTGTAGTACGAGCTCATCGACTCTGCTTGCGCAGCTATCAGATCACCCGATCACGGCGATCACCCGATCACCCGATTTCCGAACGCGAGTCCCCGATGGTCCTCGCCGGTCAGCAGTTCCGGCGCCCTACTCTCCCATCACGGCCACAACCACCCGCTTGGACCGTTGCCCGTCAAACTCCGCGTAAAAGACGCTCTGCCATGTGCCCAGCAGCAGCTTGCCGCTGGTTACGGGGAGGATCACCTGATGATGCACAAGAATCGCCTTCAGGTGTGAATCGCCGTTGTCTTCGCCGGTTTGATGGTGGAGGTAATGCTCGTTGAAAGGCGCAAGCTGTTCCAGCCAGCGGTCAATGTCCTGGATCAGGCCTCCCTCGTTGTCATTCACGTAGACGCCGGCGGTGATGTGCATGGCCGACACCAGCACCAGCCCGTTCGTGACGCCGCTCGTGTGAACAATCTTCTCTACTTGCGGCGTGATGTGGATGTACTCGCGGTGCTTCTTGGTATTGAAGATCAGGTAGTCAGTGTGGAATTTCATGGCATTCGCTCCCAGAGGCTCGATTAGCAGTTTATAAGGAGCGGGCTCGGCGAAACAGCTCGTGGTCACCGGGTTTAGCTGGACGCTCTTGCTCGTCTGGTTGCTATGGTACATTGGTACATTGGTACATTATGAACACTCCGAATGCTTTTGTTGAAGTCGAGCGAGTACAAACCGGCGTGCGGCTGGAAAAACGCATGCTGAAAGTCTTGAAGGCGTTGGCCGAGCTGAAAGACATGTCGCTGGGTGATTTGCTGGAGGGAATTGTCTTGCACGCGTTCGAAGGCAAGGCCCCCTTTTCGTCTCAGACACTCAAGGAAGTGGAACAGTTTCGGAGAATCTACAAGCTGACACTGCGGGCCGCAGACAGCCATAAATTGAAGGAGCACCACAAATGAACATGGGATACTTTCTTGCTGTTTTAGGGCTCGCCGTGGCAGCCCGCGGCTCGGCACAGAACCCCCACACTCCTGCTTCCTCCGCTGCGTTGACGCATGTAAGCAACAGCTTTGAATTCACTGTCCACGCTTCGCCGAGCGTGGTCGCGCCGCTCTTCGGAGCCCATCTCGAACGCGTCTGGGCCGAGGGCTGGGACCCGCAATTTGTTTATCCGAACCCGCCCCAGGACAAAGTGGGAGCAGTATTTACCGTGAACCATGGTGGCCATACCAGTACCTGGATCACGACTATCTTCGATCCGACAAACGGCCACGTCCAATACGCGTTTTTTATTCCCGGAGCGATGGTCACGATGATTGACATCCACGTTGCTCCCAGGGACTCGGATACGCACGTGCAAGTCACCTACGAACGCACGGCTCTGGCCGCGGAGGCCAACGACCACGTCCGGCAATTGGGCGATTCAGACCGGCAATCGGCCGCCCACTGGCAGAACGCGATTGAAAGTTATCTCAAGAAGACCGCTGATCGACACAGGAGCCAATAAAGGCGCGGCCTCTGCGGATTTGCGCTTGGTAGTGTTGCCCCAACCGCGGCAAAAGCCAATGCCTCAGGGGCCGACTTGGAATTCGCTCTCTTCCGGAGCGAGAGCCAGTTCATGCTGTTCCACGGATTCATCCGCCTTGCGCGCCAGCAAGGGCAGCACGAAGAGGATAGCCAGCGCTGTGGTCAGCATTCCGCCGACCACGACGCGAGCCAGCGGCTGCTGGGCTTGTGCGCCGATGCGGTTGGAAAGGGCGGCCGGCAGCAATCCCAATCCTGCGGCCAGACAGGCCATCAGCACCGGACGCATCTGCTGCAGGCTTCCCGCCACCAGGCCGTGGGCGTTGCCGGCCTCCCGCTGTGCCCGCCGCACCCCGGTGAGAAAGACCACCGAGCCCAGCGTGGCTACGCCGGTCAGCGATGTAAAGCCTACGGCGGCGGAAATGCTGAAAGCCGTTCCCGTGAGCAGCAATACCCAGACGCCGCCGGTAGCGGCGAAAGGCAGCACGGCCAGCACGATGAGCGCGTCCCGCCAACTGTGGAATTGGATGAACAGCAGAATGAGAATGACCGCCAGGCTCACCGGGATCACCAACGACAGCCGCCGTTGTTCCTTGCGCAGGCTGTCAAATTCACCCGCCCATTCATAGGAGTAGCCGGCGGGCAGGTGCACGTCTTCCGATATGCGTTTCTGCAAGTCCTGCATCGTAGTGGCCAGATCGCGTCCGCGCACGCTGAACTTCACAGGAATGTATCTGCGGCCGCTCTCGCGATAGATCATGAAGGCCCCTTCGCGGAAAGAGACATCGGCCACCTGACCCAGCGGGACACGGTTGCCGTCGGGCGTACTCAGCAGCAGCGCGCGGATCGCCTCCGGTGACTGCCGGAACTCCGGCCGGAAGCGCACAGTCAGATCAAAGCGGCGGTCGCCTTCCAGGACTTGCGTTACCGGATTGCCGCCGACAGCGGTTTGCACCACGGCGTTGACATCGGCCGGCATGATTCCATAGCGCGAAGCCCGTGTCCGGTCGATGGAAATCACCAGGTTGGGCTGGCCGTTCACCTTGAATACGCCGATGTCTTCGACACCCGGTGTCTTGGCCATCACTCCGGCGATGGCTTCGGCATTCCTGGTCAGCTCGCTGAAGTCTTCGCCGAAGAGCTTGAGCGAGTTTTCTCCCTTCACGCCGGACATGGCCTCTTCGACGTTGTCCTGGATATTCTGGGAAAAATTGAAGCTGATGCCGGGATAACGGCTGAGCTTGCCCTGCATCTGGTCAATCAACTGCTCTTTCCCGATCCCGCGCGGCCAGTCATCGGCGGGTTTCAGTTGCACGAACATCTCGATGTTGTTGAAAGTGGTCACGTCGGTGCCGTCGTCGGGCCTGCCGGTCTGGGAGACGACCTGGGTCACCTCGGGAAACCCGCGCAGGTCGGCGCGGAACCGGTCCGCGAGGGCGATCGAGGCCTCGAAGGAGATGTCCTGAGGAAGCGTGGCCCGCACCCACAGGTTGCCCTCTTCGAGAGGCGGCATGAACTCCCCGCCCACGAACTTGAATGCGACCGCCGTCGCCAGCAGCACCAGCGCGGCTACCATCCAGATCGTCTTCGGGTTGCGCAGGGTGAAGCCGATGCTCAAGTCGTAACCCCGGCGCAGCACGCGGCTGAGCCAGGTCTCGCCTTCCGATATCTTGTGCGCGCCGAACGAAGCCAGGACCGGCGCGAAGCCCAGGGCAAAGATCAAAGCTCCGGTCAGGGCAAAACAGTAGGTCATGGACATAGGCGCGAAGATCTTTCCCGGCACGCCCCGCATCGTGAACAGGGGGATGAATGCAACCAGGATGATGGCGGTGGCAAACAGCACCGGGCGTGCCGCCAGCGCGGTGGCGCCGGCAATCAGCGATGGAATGGATTCACCCACAATGCGGTTGTTGAGCTCGCGGTAGATCGCCTCCAGGACAACGATGGCGGCGTCCACCAGGATTCCAAAATCAATGGCGCCGATCGAGATCAAGTTTGCGGAGTGGCCGGTGAGCACCATCAGCGCGAAGGCAAAGAGCACGGCGAAGGGCATGGTCAGGGCGGTGACCAGAGTCAGCCGCCAGTCGCCAAGCATGGCCAGCAGCAGCAGCGTGACCAGCGCCAAGCCGAAGAAGATCACGTGCCGCACGGTCTCGGTGGTGATGTTGATGAGATCTCTGCGATCGTAGATCGTGGTGATTTTCATCCCCGGCGGCAGAAGCGTCCGATTGAGCAGGGAAATTTTCTTACGCAGCGCCTCCAGTGCGGGCAATGACTCCCCGCCCCGGTTCAAAAGCACGATCCCCTCCACCACGTCGTTCTGCTGGTCATAGCCGACCTGGCCCAGGCGTTGCTGGAAGCCCTCATGAATGGTTCCCAATTGTTTCAGCAGGACCGGAACTCCCTTGTTCGACGCAACCACCACGTTGCCGATGTCCTCAAGATTGCGCAGCAGCCCCAACCCCCGCAGGTTCACGCTCTGGCTGCCCAGGGTCAGGTAGTTGCCGCCGGCGTTGGCATTGCTGGCGGCCACCGCGTTCAGCACCTGGGGAACGGAGACGTTGAATTGCAGCAGGCTTTGCTGGTCCAGTTCGACTTGATACTGTTTCGTGGTGCCGCCAAACGTCACGATGTCAATCACGCCCGGCACCTGCTTCAGCTCGCGGCGCACTAACCAGTCCTGAGCGGCCTTCACGTCATTCAATGTGTATTGCGGCCCCTCCAGGCGATAACGGTAGATTTCTCCGATGGGCGACCAAGGCGAGAGCTGGGGCTGAAGGTTCTGCGGCAGGGTAAGGCTCTGCAGGCGGTTGAGCGCCTCCTGGCGGTCGCGGAAGTAATCGCTGTCAAAGTCGAAATACAGCTTGACGTCGCTGAGGCCGAAGATGCTGATGGAGCGGATGGTATCCAGATACGGCGTTCCGTTCAGCGCGGTCTCCAGCGGCACCGTGACCTGCTGCTCCATCTCCTCGGCCGACCACGATGGATTCTGGGTGATGATCTCCACCAGCGGCGGCGAGGGGTCGGGATAGGCTTCGATGTCCAGATGGACGAAGGCGAACACGCCGGCGCACAGCAGGGCCACCACCGCAATCACCACCAGTACGCGGTAACGCAGCAGCGTCAGGACAAAGGACTTCACCTCGCGGCCTCCTCGTCGCGCAGGAGCTCGGCGCCGGAGCTCACCACCACGTCTCCCGGATGCAGTCCGGAACGCACTAGAGTCTCCCGGGGACCGTTTTCCTGGACCTCGATGGAGCGCTTCTCGAACTTGCCCTTGTTGTCCGGCGACTGCACCATGACAAACGCCGCATTACCTTCATGGAGCACCGCCGCCGAGGGCACGACCGCAACCCGCGTCGCCGGACGCTGCACGTGGATGGTGGCGAACATGTCCGGCTTGAGTTTGTGCTGCCGGTTTTCGAGCACTATGCGCAGCTTCACGGTGTGCGTGGCGGCATCCACCACGTCAGAGACGTTGGCGATCTTCCCCTGCCACGTCTCCGCCGGATAAGCGTCGGAGGTAATGCGCACGGCCAGGCCCGCCGGAACAATAGCCAGATCTTTTTCGTAAACGTTGCCCACGACCCAGACCGAGCTGAGATCGGCAATCGTCAGCAATGGACTGGAAGCGTCAAGCGACTTCGCAAATTCTCCGGGAGCGGAGGTGGTCTCGGTGACGACCCCTGCGCGCGGCGCCGCCACGATAGCCCGGTCCGAAGGCTGGCTCTCATTCAGACCCAGCAGACGCAGCCGCTCTTGAGCCCGTGCCAGTTCGCTTGTGTCCAGCGCCGCTTGGGCTTTGGCGTCTTCCAGGTCTTTCTCCGCGACCGCCCCATGCTGAAACAGGAGCGTGACCCGGTTCAGCGCGGCCTCGGAACGATGCGCCTGGGCTTTGGCCTTCTCATAGTCGCTGCGGGCAGAAGATACGTCGCTGCTCTGCACGATCGCGACCGTCTGGCCGGCCCGGACCGTATCGCCCGGTTTCACGCGAAGCTCTAGCACACGTCCGCTGACCGGAGCGAACACGTGCACCACGCGGGCCGGGTCCGGCTGTACGGAAGCGGGAATGATCAGCTCGGAGGAAACCGCGCGAAATTCCACGGGCGCGGTCTCAATGGTCTTCCGCGGGCGCTCGTTCTCCGCAGCTTCCGGTTTCTGGCCGCCGCAAGCCGCCAGCCCCAGAATGCCTAGCCACAAAACTGAGAATCGGATCTTCCTCAAGGCAAAAACTCCGTTCCAGTGAGCCTGCCGCAGCCGGCCTGGCTCTTCGTAAGTAGATGATCCGCTCGCAGCTGCGCTGATGCCGCGCCGGCAAACAGTCCCGCAACTACACAAAGGCAGAATTTGCTCATAGCTTTACCAACCTGAGATTAAGGTGATGGTGCGCGCGCCCGGCTTAGGCCAGGGCAAGAAGCGCGGGAGGCGGACGACGGCTGAGACTGAAGGTAAGAACCTCTTGCAGAGGCAGAGAGACATCAAGCTGCCGCTCCGGAGCGGGCCAACTTGTTTCCTGAGGCTTTTGCAAAGCGAGCCACGGCAGGAGCGTCAGGACGGCCTGCGTGGATGGCATAAGCTTCTTCAGTTTGCTGGGCTCAAGCAGCGCCGGTCCGCTGCTGTTGAGATCGTCGGTCATGGAGATGACGGGGAAGAGAAAACACACGAGACAAACCAGGGCCACGGCGGCCATGCCCCGGCTGACGGCATCCCCGGCGCGGGCCGCGTGGATGCCAAAAATGACAAGCAAAGCCACGGATACACCGAGCCAAACGAGATTGAGCGCTATTTCCAAGCAGAGATCTCAGTTTGTCAGGATAACTGATGGCCAGAGCACATACAACCGCCGGCACACAGCTCGACAAGATTCATAAGGTCAATGTCTTTTAGAACACTTCTCCGGGATTGGAGGCTGATGCTACCCACGGAATGACTTGAACACGTCGTTGAAAATCACGACCGCGAAGAACAACAGGAGGAAGACAAACGCAGCTTGGTAGACGCGTTCCTTGATCTCGAGCTTGATGTCCCGGCGCATAACACCCTCAATCAGGAGCATCAACATCAGCCCGCCGTCGAGGATGGGAATGGGTAGAAGGTTCACGACGGCCAGGTTCAAGCTGATCATCGCCATCACGTAAAGCAGCGTGGGAAACCCGATCTTGGCGGCCTCGCCGGAAACCTTCATGATGCCAATGGGCCCGCTCAACTGCTGGATCGCAGCCGGGCGGCGGAAGAGCTTGCCCACCAGCTTGAAAATCAGCATCGAATTGTCTTTGCAATCGGTGAAGGCCGTGGCCAATGCAGCCCGGAAGGGAAGCTGCTCCAGGCGGACCGCCGACAGACCGATGCGATATAAGTTGTCGGAGAAACCGGGCAGAATCTTGGGCGTAACCGACAGTTCCACATCTTTGCCGTCACGCAATAGTGCCAGTTTGACCGGTTTCCCGGGTGACTTTTGCAGCACTGCCAGAAGATCCTGAACGCTTTTCACCGCGCTACCGTCAACAGAAACAAGAACGTCCCATTCCTTCACTCCGGCCAGAGCGGCGGGCTGGCCCGGTTCCACCGTGCTTACCACTTCCGGGTGGATGAGTCCAATCTCGCCGGCGCCGTCGGGACCCTTGGGCTCGGGAACCACGGTCATGTCAAGGGTCCGGTCGCGGCGCTGCACCGTCAGTTCCATCGGCTGGTTGGTGTTAATGAACTCTGTAGTCTGGAACTGCGCCCACGTGGGGTGAAGCACGTCCTGCGCCTTGATAATGCGGTCGCCTTTTTGGAGGCCGGCCTTCGCGGCCGGAGAATCCGGGGTAACCCAGACCACGTCAACCGGAGCCCGTGTAAACAAATCGTAGCCGTGCCGGAACATATACAAACCAGTGAGCACAACCAGCGCGAGAATGACGTTCATCGAGGGACCGGCAATGGCGATCAGAAACCGCTGCCAGCGCGGATGGCTGGTGAATTCGCCGGGGTCGCCGGTGCGGCTCTCCAAGGGGTTCTCACCTGCCATTTTGACGTAACCGCCCAGCGGCAAAAGGCTGATGCGATAGTCGGTGTCGCCGCGGCGGAAGCCCCAGAGGCGTTTTCCAAAACCCAGGCTGAAAACCTCAACCCTCACCCCGCAAAGTTTGGCCACCGCGTAGTGGCCGAACTCGTGCACGAACACCAGTACGCCGAGCACGAAGGCGACGGCAGCTACGTAGATGGGCCATTGCCTGACATCAGGCATAGCTATGAAGGCAAAGATATTGGAATGGATCAATTGATGCATAGGAACAAAGTTCTTCCATTTTAAATGCAAACCGGCCAGGGTGCCAGATTTAGCGGGTTAACTGGTGCGACAGTTTTTGCCGCGCCAGCCCGCGCGCCCGGGCGTCCGCGGCAAGCACCTCTTCTATAGATTCGGGATGGCGGTCCTCGGTTTCACTGAGGGTTTGCTCCACGACCCGGGGAATGTCGGCAAAACCTATGTCCCGGTTGAGAAAAGCCGCCACGGCCACCTCGTCGGCGGCATTGAGGGCCACGGTCTTGGCGCCGCCGGCCTCCGCGGCTGCATAAGCCAGGCGCAGACACGGGAATTTGGCCAGATCGGGAGGGGCGAAATCCAGCCGCTTCAGGTCGAGGACGTTAAATCGAAGATCCGACGGGACCCGCTCGGGATACGTCAGCGCATAAAGAATGGGCAGGCGCATGTCGGTGACGGAGAGCTGCGCCAGGATGCTGCCATCGTTGAACTCCACCATGGAGTGGATGGTGGATTGCGGATGCACGATCACTTTCACGCGCTCCGGCGGGAGGTTGAAGAGCCGGCAGGCTTCTATGACCTCGAAGCCCTTGTTCATCAGCGTGGCCGAATCGATGGTGATGCGCCGGCCCATCTTCCACGTGGGATGATTCAGCGCCTGCTCCACGGTGATGCTCTCGAACTCGGCCTTGGGCGTGTTCAGGAACGGCCCGCCGCTGGCCGTAAGCCAGACGCGCTCGACTTCATTCATGCGTCCGCCGCGCAGGCACTGGTGCAGGGCATTGTGTTCGCTGTCGATAGGCAGGAGCGGCTTGCCCTGCTTGCGGGCCTCGGCGGTGATCAGTTCGCCGGCCGCGACCAGGCATTCCTTGTTGGCCAGCCCGACTTCTTTGCCGGCGCGCACCGCTTCGTAGGTGGCTTTGAGTCCGGCTACGCCGACGATGGCGCTGACCACGAAGTCCACTTCCGGGTGCGTGGCTACGCGTACCGTGCCCGCCTGTCCGTGAACGATTTCGATCGAGCTTAGGCCCTCGGCCTTGAGTTGCTGGCCGATCGTCTTTGCGTGTTGTTCCGAAGCCAGAGAAAGAACCTTGGGCTTCCAGCGCCGCGCCTGCTCCAGAGCGGCCTCGACGTTTCCTCCCGCGGCGATCGTTACCAGTTGAAAGCGCTCAGGATGATTCTCGATTACGTTGAGCGTGCTGCGGCCGATGGAGCCGGTCGAGCCGAGGATGGCAATGCGCTTCATTTATAGAATTGCGGTTCAACGAAGCCGGTTAATTGCGCATAGTAACACACCACTGGAATGGCGAAGAGTAGGGCATCGATGCGGTCGAGAACGCCGCCGTGCCCGGGCAGAAGCGTACCAGAATCTTTGACGTTCGCACCGCGTTTCAGCGCCGATTCAAAGAGGTCGCCGAACTGGGCAGCGACGTTGGTGAGGATGCCCAAGCAGACAATGTGAATCCACGACGCCTGACGACCCGAAAGGAAAGCCGGATATGGAAACAACCAATAGGGCGCTCCAAACAACTTCGTGATTTGGAGCTGAAAGTGAAAGACCAGCGCAGCCAGCGCAACACTTGCAATCACAGAAGCAATCGCACCTTCCCAACTCTTGTTGGGACTCACAATGGGAGCGAGCTTGTGTTTGCCAAGGCTGCGGCCAACGTAATATGCGGCAATATCGCCAGCCCAGACCGAAAACAATACAAAAATGATCAGTACGCCCTGTAGCGGATTGGAGCGGAGTGCGACGAGCAAAGACAAGGAGGCCGCGACGTACAGCACTCCAAAGGCCGACGCGGCCGATGACGCCAACCCCACGCGGAGGTCTGTTCGAAACACCAGCGGAATGCCAAAGATGACAGGCGCTAAAAGCGGAAGAATCGACAACGCATCTACCAAAGGAAACACTGTGGGATAAGCCGCATAGCGGTGTTCGCTAACGGAGAGCCCCTCGACGAGCCTGTAAATCAAGAACAGCACGATGGGCAGCAGCCCGATCACATACGTCAACCATCGAAAAGGTTTGGTCCCCGACGCCTCTGCGATGCCCAGATACTCATGCAAGGCTAGAACAATTATTCCGGCCACCAGCAGCGCGAACAACCACAAGGGCGCGCGGAAGACCGCAAGCAGCGCCAGCGGGATCAGCACCACCGCGGTCAGGACGCGCTTCATTTGCCTTGGGAATGCGAATACGCGTGAGAGTTCGAGTGCGCGCCCGGTTCGTCTCCGTTGGGCTCGTTCAGGCCGCCGTAACGGCGCTCGCGCTTCTGGAATTCGCGGATGGACTCCAGCAGGTCCAGGCCGCTGAAATCGGGCCAGAAGGTCTTGGTGACGTAAATCTCGGCATAGGCGGCCTGCCAGAGAAGGAAGTTGCTGAGGCGCATCTCGCCGCTGGTGCGGATCACCAGGTCGAGTTCGGGAAGGTTGCGGGTGTAGAGGTGGCGGTCCACCGTCTCTTCGTCAATCCGCATATGGTCCACCCCGCCGTTGTTGGCAGCGGCATGGACCATGGCCTTGAAGGCATCCACCAACTCCGAGCGGGCTCCGTAATTCAAGGCCAGCGTGAGCACGGTACCGGTATTGCTGGAAGTCTCTTGCCGGGCCCAGGCCATCCGCTCCTGCACTTCCCGGGGCAGGGATTCGATCCGCCCGATGAAGTTCAGCCGGATGTTGTTGCGCTGCATCAGCGCCAGTTCATTCTTCAGGTAGCTGTACAACAGCTTCATCAGGAAGTTGATTTCCGCAGGCGGCCGGCGCAGGAAATTTTCCGCCGAAAAAGCATAGAGGGTAAGCGCGGGCAGATGGATGCGGGCGGCGGTTTCCACCACCAGACGGACCGCCTCCACGCCTTTTTTGTGCCCGGCGATACGGGGCAGATGCCGGCGTTTGGCCCAGCGACCATTGCCGTCCATGATGATGGCTACGTGTTTCGGAAGCTGTTTCGGATCGAGTTGGCTGTAAATCTCAGCCTCATTGCGGTCCAGCCCGGAAGGAATTATGTTGCGCAAACCTGCCTCTCAATTTTTATCCACGCTAGCACGACGGGACCGGCCCTGCAATTCGGCAAAAAGCTGAGACCGCCCATGAATGACCCAGTTCATTCATCGTACCCCAAGTACCCGCTGGCGACCACTCGCCGGCCGCCGCCATGACCATGGCCGTGGTTTGCCGCTATTGCAACAAGGACCGACCCATTAACTTTATATTGCAAAGTACATGTCGTTGTCAAGAATACAGCCCGCGGCCGGCCGCTCCGAACCTGCTCCGGCATTGGGGTAAAACGTGAGTTTCTGGATAACCCGGCGGGACCGGCGGCGCATCCAATCTTCCGGGATCACCTCACATCGCTATAGCTTCGCCCAAACGCCACGAAGGAGTGGATCGATGAGATTCCGTGCTTTCCTGCTTTCGACCGTCTGCGCCGCCGGGATGGGTCTTCCCGTCTCAGCTTTTGGCCAGGACAACTCACCCAAGCCCGCTCCTGATGCCGCGCCGGCGCAGTCTCCGCCAACCCAGCCGGCCGGCGATCAAACGCAGGCTCCGCCGGCTGCGAGCCAGGACCAGGCGCAGGCCGCCGATGAGCAGGATCAGGCGAAGAATCCTGAGGTCAAACACGATGGCGGCAAGAAGGATGTTGATGCCATCGGCCAGCGTAAGCTAGGCGGCTTTGACATCTACTCGATCGATACCGACGTCAAGATCGGAAGGGCCTACGCGCAGCAGATCGAGCCCCACATGAAGATGGTCGAAGACCCGGTGGTGAACGAGTACGTGAACCGCATCGGCCAGAATCTGGTCCGCAACTCCGACGCCAAGTTCCCCTTCACCATCAAGGTCGTGGCCGACGACGATATCAACGCGATGGCTCTCCCCGGAGGCATTCTCTACGTGAATTCCGGGCTGATCCTGGCGGCCGAGGATGAGGCCGAACTGGCCGGTGCCATGGCCCACGAGATCGCGCACGTCGCCTTGCGCCATGCCACTCGCGCTCAAACACGCATGGAAATGGCCAGAATCATGACCATCCCCTTGATTGCTATAGGCGGGCCCATCAGCTTGGCCGGAATGGAAGCGGCCCGGTTGGGCGTTCCCATCACCTTTCTGATGTTCTCGCGCGATTTTGAGGCGGAAGCCGATTATTTCGGTGTGCAGTACATGTATAAGGCGGGATACGATCCCAACGCGCTGGTGAATTTCTTCGAGAAAATCCAGGCGCGGGAGAAGAGGAAGCCGGGGACGGTCTCCAAGGTCTTTGCCACTCATCCCCAGACCCCGGACCGCATTAGGAAGTCACAGAAGGAGATCGCAACCATTCTCCCGGCGCGCGACAACTATGTGGAGACCACTTCGGAGTTCAACGACGTCAAGGGGCGTCTCGCCGCTCTGGAGCATCGGCGCAAGGCCGTGGACCCCAGCCCGGATCGGCCGGTTCTGCGGCGCATCGCGAGTCACATGTCAGAGAACGGCAGAGACACGAAAGACAACGACCATCCGGCCGCATCGCAGTTTGAGCAGTAAAACCCAGCTGCGGCCTGGTTACCTTAACCGCTCCACCGACGGTAAAGTTTTGCTAAGGGCTTGCCGCCGCCGGAAACTGGTCTGTTAGAATAATCCAATACCCTGCTTGGCAGCGACAACAGGCATATGGCGCCGTGCCGCATTCCGGGGCGCCCACATGGACCCAAGGCAGTCTGGTTGGTGGAAGCGGTTCGCCGCCATGGATAATGGGTAGTGCTATTGTCCCGGATGTTTTGAGGGAGTCAAGACGTCTGTAATTCACAAACCCGGTCTTTCGACCTGCCGCTGGCAACAGTGGATGGCCTTGGCCTGCATGCTTCTGGTTCTGGTGTTTGCCGGGCTGGAAGCGACCCACGCCCACTATGATGCCCTGCGCGGACAGAATTCGGCGCCCTGCGCGTTTTGTGCCTCGGTTCACGCCAACACTCCGGTAATTACCGTTCATCCTTTGCCTGCGCTGCACGCGGTGGAGATGGTGGCCATCCCCTCCCCGACCGAAGGCAAGAGCGTCGCCCCGCAACTCACGCTGTTCATCCGTCCTCCTCCCGTGGTCTAGCCGGTCGCAGCAGCTTTCCAAGCCAAAAATACAATTTGGGGGACCGATGTTTCGAGCATCCCTTTTGCTCCCACTTTTCCTGCTGCCAGGAATCGTGTTCGGGCAGACGACATTAACGGTCAGCACTTCCGCTGTCGCACGCGGCCAGGCGGCTGCGACGGACACGAATGCCGCGCCGTCCGGCGCGAGGTCGGCCCAGGGGAGCCCCGCGCCCGGCCCGACGCTGATTACTCTGGACCAGGCCATCACGCTGGCGCTGGCCAACAATCCCACTCTTAAAGCGACGCGCACCCAGATCCAGCAGAACCAGGCGCAGGAAACTACGGCCAACCTGCGGCCTAACCCCACGCTCGCCTTTGACAGCCAGTTCATCCCCATCTTCCAGCCCGGCAGTTTTTCCGACAACACGCTCACCAACATTCAGCAGTTCGACATCGGCGTCGGTTATTTGTTCGAGCGGGGACGTAAGCGCCAGAACCGTTTGCAGGCGGCCCGCGACCAGACCGCGGTAACGGTGTCGCAGGTGGCTGACGCCGAGCGCACGCTCACCTTCAACGTGGCCCAGGAATTCATTACTGCGCTGCTGGCCAATTCCACGCTGCGATTCGCGCAGGAAGACCTCAAGAGCTTCCAGTCAACGGTGGATATCAGCGAGAAGCGCTACAAAGCCGGGGATATCAGCCTGGGCGATTACCTGAAAATCACCTTGCAGCTACTGCAGTTCCAGACGGACGTGAGCTCGGCGCGCGTGGCCCGGGTGCAGGCGCTGGCCAACCTGCGCCAGCTGATGGGATATGCCTCAGTGCCCCAGAACTATGACGTGGCCGGCGACCTCGAATACCAGCCGCTGAAGGCCGGCCTGATGGACCTGCAAGCCAAGGCCTTGAGTGAGCGTCCTGACCTGCGCGCGGCGCAGCAAAGCGTCACGGCGGCGCGGAGCCAGATCTCGCTGGCCAAAGCCAACGGCAAAGTGGACCCGAACGCGGAGATCCTCTACACGCACGTCTCCGGCCTCAGCTCCACTTCGCTGTTCTTCAGCATTCCGTTGCCGGTGTTCAACCGCAACCAGGGCGAGATCGCGCGCACGCGGTTCGCCGAAACCCAGGCCGTGTTCACCGAACGGGCCTCCGAAGACCAGGTGATGACGGACGTGGAGAACGCCTATGAAGCATCTGTCACCAACCAAGAGGTGGTCCAGCTTTATGTGGGCGGCTACCTGAAGCAGGCGGAAGACTCTCGCGACATCAGCGCCTACGCTTACAAGGGCGGCGCGGCCACGCTGCTTGATTTTCTCGACGCCGAGCGCAGTAATCGCGCTACTCAACTCGCCTACCGGCAGGCACTGGCGGCCTACATGACCAGCCTGGAACAACTGCGGCAAGCGACAGGAACCAGGAGTTTGCCATGAAACACGTTTTCTATCCAGCCAGTCTGGCGGTTGTGCCGCTGCTGGCCCTTGTGCTGACCGGCTGTTCCGGCAAGGATGCGAAAGCCACAGCCTATGCCGACGGAGAGAGCACCGGCAAATCCGAACTCTTCAGCGTTTCGCCGGAGCAGATGACGCACGTCCAAGTGGTCACTCTTCAGCCCACGACGTTTCCCAGGATCCTTCGGCTGACCGGCGCCGTGGCTTACAACGGGTTCCAGACCACCCCGGTCATCACCCAGGTGAGCGGACCGGTGGGCCGCATCGTGGTTTCCCCTGGCCAGCAGGTCCATGAGCGCCAGCCCTTGCTCTACGTGAGCAGCCCGGATTACTCGCAGTTGCGCGCCAACTACCTGAAAGCGCGCGACGCTCACGCCCTGGCCCACAAGAACTACACTCGCTCCCAGGATTTATACGCGCACCACGCCATTGCCGAGCGCGACTTGCAAGCGGCCGAGTCGGCGGAGATCCAGGCGCAAGCCGACCTGCAGGCCGCGGAGCAGTCGCTGCAGATCCTGGGCATACCGCGGCCGGATACGCTGATCGAAAACCCGGTCTCACCGGAGGTTCCGGTGCTGTCGCCCATCAACGGTGAGGTAGTTGAGCGGCTGTGCGCTCCCGGACAGGTGATCCAGGCAGGCCAGACCCAGTGCTTCACCATCTCCAACATGGGCACAGTGTGGGTCCTGGCCAACGTATATGAAGACCAGCTTGCCTATGTCCACCCCGGCGATCCGGTCACCATCAAGACGGACGCCTATCCCGATGTATTCAGCGGTCGGATCTCATTCATGGGCGCGGCCCTGGATGCCACTTCGCGGACCCTGCAAGCCAGGATCGACACCGCGAATCCGGCGAGGAAGCTGAAGAAAGACATGTATGTCACCGCTACGGTGGTCGCAGGGAACATCAAAAACGCGCTGCTCGCGCCGGATTCGGCGGTGTTGCGCAACGCGGAAAATGAGCCTTTCGTTTACGTGGAGGTAGGACAAAACCGGTTTGCCCGCCGCACCGTCAAGGTGGGGGAAAGCAATCAAGGCAAGACCCAGATCCTCAGCGGCTTGCAGGCTGGTGACCGCGTGGCCGGCGACGGCAGTTTGTTCCTGCAGTTCGCGAACTCACTGCAGTAGGGAGCTCGCGCGGCGAGGCCTATGGGCCGCCGAGCCGCGCGCATCAGGAGCAGAGGGATCATGGCCGAAGCCAGGTCGTTTAGCGGTTTGGAGCGCAGCGACAGTGGCGGGACGAGAAATAGAGCCGCGAGGCCGGCTTGCGCGCCGAGCGGCTGGCAGGCGCAGAAGAATGAGGGCAAGAACGAAGCTCGTTAGCGGTTTGGAGCGCAGCGACAGTTATCGTCAAAGGACGTCACGCGGCGAGGCCTATGGGCCGCCGAGCCGCGCGCATCAGGAGCAGAGGGATCATGGCCGAAGCCAGGTCGTTTAGCGGTTTGGAGCGCAGCGACAAAAACCAATGATTAACAAGGTCGTCCAATTCGCGCTTCGCCAGCAGTTCCTGGTGATCATGCTGGTGTTGCTGATGATCTTTGCCGGCGTGGTTTCCTTCCGCCGCATGCCCGTGGATGCCTATCCTGACCTGGCGCCGCCCATGGTTGAGATCATCACGCAGTGGCCGGGACACGCCGCCGAAGAGGTGGAACGCCTGATCACGCTGCCGCTGGAGGTAGAGATGTCGGGAGCGCCCAAAATGGTGGTGATGCGCTCCATCTCGCTTTACGGGCTCTCTGACATCATCCTGACGTTTGATGACAGCACCGACTCCTACTTCGCCCGCCAGTTGATCTTTGAACGCATGAGCCAGGCCCAGCTTCCATCAGGTGTGTCTCCCAGCCTGGCTCCTTTGTTCAGTCCCAGCGGGCTGGTGTACCGCTACGTGCTGGAGAGCCCTGACCGCAGCCCGCAGGAGCTGAAGACTATCGAAGACTGGGTGCTGGAACGGGCTTACAAGGCGGTTCCCGGCGTGGCGGACGATTCCGGCTTTGGCGGCACGGTCATGCAATACCAGGTGTTGCTCGATCCGGCGCGCCTCTATGGCTATCACTTGACGGTGCAGCAGGTGATGCAGGCGCTCTCGGCCAACAACGCCAACGCCGGCGGCGGTTTCTACTCGCAAGGCGGCCAGTTCTATTACGTACGCGGGTTGGGGCTGGTCCAGAGCACCAAGGACATCGATAACATTGTCATTGCCAGCAACAAAGGCACGCCCATCCGCGTGCGCGACGTGGGCGACGTCACCATTGGCCATGCGCCGCGCCTGGGCGAATTTGGCTTCCAGACCCGCGCCTTCTCCCACGACGATGCGGTCGAGGGCGTGATCCTCATGCGCCGCAATGAGCAGGCCCAGGAAGTGCTCAAGGGCGTGGAGAAAAAGACGGAGGAGCTGAACCGCTCCATCCTCCCCAAGGACGTAAAGATCGTTCCTTTTTACGACCGCAGCGAGCTGGTAAAGTTCACGACCAACACGGTGGAGGACAACCTGCTGCGGGGCATGGTGCTGGTGCTGGTGGTCCTGTTGTTTTTCCTGGTCAGCATTCGCGCTGCGGTGATCGTGGCCCTGACTGTTCCACTGGCTCTGCTGTTTTCCTTTATCGTACTGCATGCCCGCGGCGTCTCCGCAAACTTGCTCTCCATCGGCGCCATTGACTTCGGGATCATCGTTGACGGCACCGTGGTCATGGTGGAAAACATCTTCCGCGAGTTGGCGCTCCGCCACGGACAGGACTACAAGCTCACGGAGGTCATCGCGAACGCCGCCAAAGACGTGGACCGGCCTATTTTCTATTCCGTGGCCGTGATCATCGCCGGTTATCTGCCCATCTACGCGCTGGGCGGGCCCTCGGGGAAACTGTTCCATCCCATGGCGGACACCATGTCATTTGCGCTGGTGGGCTCGCTCATCCTCACGCTCACCCTGGTGCCAGTGCTGGCGTCTTACTTGTTCAAGGGCGGCGTTCGGGAAAAGATCAATCCTGTCTTCGAGTGGACCAAGAGGTTCTACGGGCGTCAACTGGATCGCTGTCTGGCTCGCCCCCGGCTGACCTTGCTGGTTGCCGTTCTGATCTTTGGGGCGACGCTGCTGCTGGTTCCGTTCATCGGCGGCGAGTTCATGCCTCACCTGGACGAAGGCGCCTTGTGGGTGCGGGCCACCATGCCTTACACCATCTCTTTTGAAGAGGCCAGCCAGATTGCTCCGCAGATCCGCAGCATCCTGGTCTCGTATCCCCAGGTCACAATGGTGGGTTCGGAGCTGGGCCGTCCCGACGACGGCACCGATCCCACCGGGTTCTTCAACGTGGAGTTCTACGTCGGGCTCAAGCCGTATGGGGATCCAACATGGAAAGGGGATACCGATACCAAGCAGAAGTTGATCAAGGCCATCGACAAGAGGCTGGCCGCGTTTCCGGGCATCATCTTCAATTACACCCAGCCCGCGGAGGACGCCGTGGACGAGGCGCTGACCGGACTGAAGAGCTCGCTGGCGGTGAAGATCTACGGCCCCGACCTCCAGGTGCTGGAGACCAAAGCGCTGGAGATCAAAAAGACCCTGGAGAAGGTACCTGGGTTCGAGGAATTGACCGTGGTGCGCGAACTGGGCCAGCCCAGCCTGATCATTGACGTGGACCGCGAAAAAATCGCGCGTTACGGCATTAACGTAGCCGACGTGGAAGCCGTAATCCAGGCCGCCGTGGGCGGACAAGCCGTGACCCAGGTGGTGCAGGGGGAGAAGCTCTTTGACCTGGTGGTGCGCATGCAGCCGCAATTCCGCAGCAGCGCGGTCGCGATCGGCAACCTGTTGGTGGGCACGCCGGATGGCCAGCAGATCCCCATCAGCCAGATGGCGAACATCCGGCAGGGCAACGGCGCGTCCTTCATCTATCGCGAGAACAACTCGCGCTACATCGGCGTGCAGTACAGCATTGAGGGCCGCGACCTGCAAGGCGCCGTGGAAGATGGACAGCGCGCCGTCAAAAAGAACGTAACCATCCCCGGCGGTTACGTTGTTACCTGGGGCGGAGAGTACGATCAGTTGCTCGAAGCCAAACAGCAACTCAGCATCATCGGGCCGGTAGCGGTGCTGTTGATCTTCTTCATCCTGTTTGCGTTGTATGGAAATTTCAAGTTTCCTGTAGCCGTTGCCATTGGAGTCATCATCACCGAGCCGGTGGGCGCGCTGATTGCGCTCAAACTTACCGGCACGCCGTTTAGCGTTTCCGCGGTGTTGGGATTGCTGGCGCTGATGGGTGTGGCCGTGCAAACCGGCGTCATCCTGGTTTCCTACATCAACAAGCTGCGCCGGGAAGGCATGGACATCCCCACGGCCACGCGCGAGGCGTCATTGTTGCGCCTGCGGCCGATCATGATGACCGCGCTGGTAGCCTGCCTGGGGCTGCTGCCGGCGGCGCTCTCCACCAACATCGGCTCGGACACGCAGAAACCGTTTGCCATTGTGATCGTGGCCGGCCTGCTCTCAAGATTGTTGATCGGATTCTTCGTCAACCCGGTGCTTTATCGCTTGGTGGCGCGAGAAGGGGACGTGTTGCAGGTGTGAGATTGGGATAGTGTGAAAGAAGATGCGTGGCCTTCGACATTGCGTGAAGTTGTCCAGTGTCCGGCGCTGGGCGGTTCTGGTCTGCCTGCTGCTGGTGGCCATCACCGTGGCCGCGCAGACCTTCCACGCGCATCCGGACGAATTCTCCGCCGGAGGCAAGCACTGCTCGGTCTGCCAGGTGGCTCACGCGCCGGCCCGCGCAGCCTCTACTGTTCACGTCGCCTTCGGCCTTGCCCGGGCGCTCTTCTTCATCTTCTTTAATCAGCCGCATCAGAAATCGGTCGTGGCCTCGTTCTCTCTCTTCTGCCGTCCTCCTCCTCTGGTTTAGTCAGTTCTTGTCCCAAGCCAATTAAATAACAACTTACGACTGACCCTTTGGAGGAATTATGCGTACTTCTTTGCAAGGTACTCTGCTTGTATTGGCGGCTTTATTCGTTGGAGCATTCGTTCTCTGCTGCGAGGCGGTGGGGCAAAGCTCCTCAGGAACCATCCAGGGCGTAGTGAAGGACCCCAGCGGGGCCGTGGTGGCCAACGCCAAGGTCGCCATCTCCGATCCCGTCAGCGGTCTTCACCGCGAGGCCATCACCAACGGCGCGGGAGAGTTCCGATTTGTCAACGTGCCCTTCAATCCCTATCACTTGGTCGTGAGCTCGGGAAAGTTCGCGCCCTACTCCCAGGACGTGGAGTTGCGCTCCCCGGTTCCGGTCAATTTGCAGATCAGTCTCAGCATTGAGGCCGCCTCCACCACGGTCACCGTAGAAGGCGGCGCGGGGACGCTGGTCGAGACCGATCCCACGTTTCATACCGACGTGGACCGGGGCTTGTTCGACAAGATTCCGCTGGATAATCCGTCTTCCTCGGTGAGCGCGCTGGTCACGCAGGCCTCGCCCGGAATCGCGGCGGATTCCAACGGCCTTTTTCACGGCCTGGGCGATCACGCGGAGAACTCATTTTCTGTGGATGGCCAGCCCATAACCGATCAGCAGAGCAAGGTCTTCTCCAACCAGATTCCGCTCGATTCCATCGAGTCGATGGAGGTGATCGCCGGCGCGCCTCCCGCGGAGTTCGGCGACAAGACCAGCGTGGTCATCAACGTGACCACGCGGTCTGGGATGGGCCAGACCACGCCTCGGGGCAGCGTTACCGCTTCCTATGGCAGTTTCGGAACTGCGGCGGGCGGTTTCAACCTCGGCTATGGAGGTCAGAAATGGGGCAACTTCATCTCCGTGAGCGGGCTGAACACCAGCCGCTTCCTGGATCCACCGGAGTTTGCTGCCATCCACGATCGAGGCAATCAGCAGAACGTGTTCGACCGCGTGGACTTTCAGCTTTCCAGCGCCGACACCATCCATCTGAACGCCGGGTTTACCCGCTCCTGGTTCCAGACGCCCAACGCGCTTGACAATCTCAACCTGACCGATCAGTTCGGCAATCCCGTGGGTTCGACCGACCAGCGTTCGCAGATCAAGACTTTCAACTTCGCGCCCTCGTGGACCCGGTTGATTAACGCGAATTCCGTGCTCACCTTGGGCGGGTTCTTCCGGCGCGACGCTTACAACTACTACCCCAGCAACAATCCTTTGGCCGACTTCAGCCCCCTCCAGCAGGAAACCATCGCGCAGAACCGGACATTGGCCAATGCGGGCGTCCGCTCGGATTTCTCCTATGTGAAAGGCATGCACAATCTGAAGCTGGGAGCGGTCTACGAGCAGACCTTTCTTAACGAGAATGACAATCTCGGCATCGTCGCTCCAACTTTGAACGCGCCCTGCCTGGATTCGACCGGCAACCCGGTGGCTGGATTCACCGATCCCTCGCAATGCGGCGCCGCCGGCCTTCAGGCCAACGTGGCCGCCAACCCGAACGCAGCTTCACCGTTTCTCCCGTTCCTCGGCTGCTTCGATCTCACGCGGCCGTCGCCGGCGGGCGCGGACGGCTGCGCCGGAGCCGCCAGCACCTTGTTTCTTTTCCACGGACACACCGACGTCAAAGAACTCGCCCTCTACGCCCAGGACGCGATCAGTACGGGCAACTGGACCTTCAACGTCGGACTGCGCGGCGACTTTTACAACGGCCTGGCCACGCACCAGGAAGCCGAGCCGCGCCTGGGTATTTCGTACAACATCAAACCGACCAATACCGTACTACGCGTCTCCTATGCGCGGGTGCTGGAAACTCCTTTCAACGAGAACCTGGTGCTCTCCGCCACCGGCTGCAATTTTGCCGTGATCGCCGCCTTGGTCCCGTGCGTCCCGGCGGCGTTCGCTCCCGGCTGGCGCAACGAGTTCCACGCCGGGCTGCAGCAGGCCTTCGGGAAATACCTGGTCTTCTCCGGCGAGTACATCTGGAAGTACACGCACAACGGCTATGACTTCAGCGTGTTGGGCGCCACTCCCATCACCTTCCCCATCGAATGGCATAACTCGAAGATTCCGGGGTTCGCCGGCAGGGTGAGCGTACCCAACTTCCACGGATTCACGGCGCAGTTCGTGTTTTCCAGTGTGAACGCCCGCTTCTTCCCACCGCAGATCGGCGGCCTGGGCGTCACGGTGGGCCAGAGCGGCCTGCCCTTCCGCATCGATCACGATGAGAGGTTCAACGAGACTACCCACCTGCAATACCAGTTCGGGAAGCGCGGACCGTGGCTTGGTTTCAACTGGCGCTATGACAGCGGGTTGGTGGCCGGCGCCGTCCCCTTCGCCGCGAACAATCTAACGCCCGTCGACCTGACCGGCCTGACCGCCGACCAGCAGATCCAGGCGGGACTCTTCTGCGGCAACGTGTTTCCTAAGCTGACGGCGCCGCTGACCACATGCGCGCCCTCGCAGTACGGCTCCACGCGGGTTGTCATTCCCGCGCCGGGCACGGAGAGCGACGACCACAACCCGGCGCGCATCGCTCCCCGCAGCTTGTTTGACGCGAGCATCGGCCACGATAACCTGTTCCACGGCGATCGCTACAAATGGAGCCTGCGCTTTACCGCCATCAACATCACGGATAAGGTGGCGCTCTACAACTTTCTCTCTACCTTCAGTGGGACCCATTTTGTAACGCCGCGTTCGGAGAACGTGGAGTTGGGCTTTCACTTCTGAAGGGAACCACCGGCCGGGGTGGAGCGTGAACCTTCGCCCCGGCAATTTCGTGGTTAGTTGACAGCCCACTGCAGCTGCCATGAGTGAGCCACGGGTACAATGCCGGCACTGCAAATTGTGAAGCTGCGGCGGTAAATACGAACGGTGCGAAGAACGCTCAAACCCGGAACCGCGGTCTTGCTTTGGTTGGCGGTCCTGACAGGGAGGGCGCAAACCGTCCCCGATGCCGGGCCCGAGGCGAATCCTGGCCGGCCGACGGTGTCCACGCCGGCTACGCTCACGCCCGAGGGTTATCTACAATTTGAGAACGGAACGTTGTACGCCGAACAGTCGCCGGAATTCTCCATCCGGTTGGGGATCAATCAGGTAACCAAACTTACCGTCCTTCCCCGGCTGGAACTCCTCGTGCAAAGCGAGCCGTTCGTGCACAGTGACGTCGTGCAGGACAAAGACATCCAGGAAGGAGAAGTGTTTGCCGGATTCCAAGCCGTCTTGTTGCCCGGGAAGCGTTCTCGCCCGACTATGGCTGTGAGTTACTTTAACCGCCTGCATCCCGGCCCGGCGCCCGAGCTCGATATTGGTACCTCGGCACGGAACGCGCTGATCCTGATCAGCGGCGATCTTTGGGGCTTTCATTACGACGCCAACGGCGTGGTCGCCGAGCAGACCCAAGACCGCTTGCGGCGAGCCCAGTTCGGACAAACACTCTCCATTTCCCATCCGTTGAAGAAGCTGACGCTCTCGGGTGAGATATGGCACTTCTCCCAGCCGTTGATTCGCAGCAGCGCCATCGGCAATCTGTGGGCCATCGCCTACACGGTGCGCCCGAATCTGGTGATCGACGGAGGATTCGACCACGGCCTGACCGGCACCTCCACGCAGTGGGAGGGTTTCGCCGGTTTCACTTACCTTCTGCCGCATCGCCTATGGGGAAAACAGAAATGGACCCGATGAGCTGCTCAGCAACACTAGGGCTGGAGGATTGGCTTGTTCGCGCTCCTCGGTCAGCTATCCCAAGTACTTCAAGAAATATCTGGGATTGTCCTTGTCGAAGCCCGGGAACACTCTTTGCAGGTCTTTGCTGCCCAGATGGCTGTACACCGCCTCACTGAGCACCTGGCGGAAGTCCGTGGTGATGGCCAGGTCGCGTCCCTCATAGAGACGCTCCTGCTGCAGGCCGGGCCAGCGGCCGTAGACCTTGCCGCCTTTGACCGGACCGCCCAGCACGAACATCACGTTGGCGTGGCCGTGGTCGGTGCCGCGGTTTCCGTTCTCGCGCGCGGTGCGTCCGAATTCGGACATGGTCACGATCACCGTGCTCTCGCCCAGATTGCCCAGGTCGGTCCAGAAGGCGGCGATCGCCTGCGAGAATTCGCGGGTGAGGTTGGCTATCTGCCCCTGCACGTTGCCTTCGTTCACGTGATGGTCCCAGCCGCCGATGTCGGCGAAGGCCACTTCCACCCCCAGGTTGGCTTTGATCAACTGCGCCACCTGGCGCAGGCTGTCGCCAAAGCGGCCGCGCGGATAGTTGGCGTCCGCTGCCGGTGTGTACTTCTCCGGATCGGCCGACTTCAGCATCTTCACCGCTTCAAAAGTCTCGTTGCCGGTGCCATGCAGGACGGTATCCACCGATTGTTCGTACATGGCTTCAAACGTATTGCTGGCGGTAGCTGCTCCCGGTCCGCGTCCGCCCACGGCGAAGCCGCGGATATCGCTCATGGCCACGGCCGGCACCGATCCGGCCAGGGTGCGCGGCAGGGCCCCGCCCATGGCTACGGCGCGGAAAGGCGAAGGCTGCGGGTCCGTCACTCCGGCCACGGCGCGATTGAGCCAGCCGTCTTCTGTGGACTTTACCCCCGGAGTGCCTGATTCCATGTAGTCCTGTGCATCAAAGTGCGAGCGGGTGGTGTCCGGCGAGCCGGCGGCATGCACAATGGCCAGATGTTTCTGGTCCCACAGTGTCTTGAAGCTGGTCATGGAAGGATGCAGGCCGAAGAAACCGTCCAGATCGATCACGCCGTCGCCGCTGTTGCGCGGGCGCGGAATGGCGATGCTGGGACGCATGGCGTAGTACGCCTGCTCGGCGTGCGGCACGACGATGTTCAAACCGTCGGCGGCGCCGCGCTGGAACAACACGACGAGACGCTTGCCGGATGGCGCGATCTCGCCAGCAGCGGTCTGCGCGGCGTAAACAGCGCGGGTAAGAAAGCTCGGAACCACGCTGGTGCCTACCACGGCCAATGCTCCGTTCTTCAAGAAAACTCTGCGCGTAATGGACATTTGGTTACTCCTTGCCTATTGCTCTCCGCGGCGCGTTCTAGGCGGTCCTCGTTCGTATCAAACAAACTTTCATTCTGCGTCACAAGAGTCAGGGCATGACTTTAGTCGTGCCGTAAGCTTCCGAAAAATTACTTGGGGCTTTAGCCCCTGAAGCTCACCACCGTCTCTTTTGCACAACACCTAGGCACCTAGGGGTTAAAACCCGATTCTTGGGTGCCCCCTTCCGGCACGACTTCGTAGCCTGCGGTCGCTTACGCTCCCTCCGGGCTAAACGCTCAAGTCGTGCCCTGACACTCGTCTCGCCTGGGCGACGATTTCTTTCAACTCCAAACCTGCGCTGACTCTCGCCTGCGCTCCATCCAATAAGTCACCGGCGCTGAAACTCCGGTGATCCCATGATCAGCCCCGCGATAGCGCCGTAATTAGGCGCGCGGCCAGCATCATCCAACCGGCGCTGGCTCACTTGGGGATCGTTCAATTGTTTCTCCATGACGGCATGCGTCTGCGCTGAGACGTCGCCGGCGAGCATGCCGTTTTCCAGCACCGCCAGGGCCGCATCCGCGTCCTGGGCGGTTTGGCCGTGCAGGAGTGTTTGCGGGTCCAAGATGGTTCCGGGCAGCTTGCCCGTGCCCAGGGCCAGCGCGAAGTTCATTCGCGTAAGCAGCGCCGCGGAATTCACCCAGGTTGCGCCCTTCATGGAATATCCGGTCGGGGGCTGCATGCCGTAGAGCGGCATGCCCATGCGGTTGAGGAATTGCACCAGGGGCAACGCGTTCCGCACATCCACGCCCGAGGCCCGCGCCGATGAGGCTACAAACTCCAGCGGCGTCTTTACCTTGGCTCGATAGGCGTCCGTGCTCCAAAACTCGGGTGATGTGAATAAGGTGTGCAGCACCTCGCGGATGTCTCCGTCTTTCTTCTGGAAGGTATCGGCCATGCGGTCGATCAAGCTCTGCGGCGGGTTATCGGAAACAAAGCGCATAGCCAGCTTCCGGGAGATGAACTTGGCCGTGGAGGGATGGTGGGCCAGGATGTCCAGCATCTCCATGCCTTCCTGCTCGCCGTGCTCGCTGATCCGCTGTCCAAAAATGAACTTGGGGCCCGGCTCATGGGCGCGGTCGTTAAATCTGAAGCCGCCGCCGCGTTGCGGCTGGTCAATGCTCCATCCGGTCAGCACCTTGGCCAGTTCGGTGACGTCCTTCTGGGTATAGCCGCCGTCCACGCCCAGGGTGTGCAGCTCCATGATCTCGCGGGCATAGTTTTCGTTCAGCCCGCTGGGGCGGTTTTTGTTGGCCTGTGGCCGGGGCGGCATCTGATAGATTCCGCCAAAGGGTCCGCGACGGAACTGGCGGCGCTGATTTCCGTACAAAGCCAGTTCGGAGTTCGGCCCGACGCTTTCCCAGTTGTCGAGATAAAAGAGCATGGCCGGACTCTTGGCGGTGGCCACCAGCAGGTCCTTAAATTTGCCCAGCACGTGCGGCCGGATCACATCGCGCTCGTAAGCGGTGATCATGTAGCGGTCCGGGCCCTTGCCGATAAAGATGTTGAAGTGGTTGTACCAGAAATCGGTCATCACCTCTTCGAGCTGGCGCTCACTGTAGATGGAGCGCAACACCTTGGCCTCGGAGAGTTCTCCGCCCACCACCAGCTGCGGGTTCATCATGGCCTCGATGGTCTCCCGCTGCTCCGGCCTCATGCCGTCCACCAGTTGCATGGCCCGCGGCCCGCGGTATTGCTGGGCCAGGTCCAGCCGCTCCTGGGGGCTCATCTTCATGATGCTCTTGTAGCGATCGTCGGGGGGCATCTGCAGCAGCTTGTCGGCAGCAAGATCGGCATACATAGCCGCCTGGCGCCGCTGGGCCATTTGCGTATCAGAATTCCGCGCGGCCGGCGGATTCTGGTTGGACCGCGGGCTATGGTCAGGCCCCAGATCGGCATACATGGCGTCTTCGCGTTGCTTCAGTCGCTGCTGGCGTTGCTCGGGAGTGAGCTGCGAATCGTCCGAGTTATCCATCTTCGCATCCGGATCCGCCTTCATGTCCGAATCCGATTTCATGTCCTTCATGTCCGGGCCGGAATTCGCGGCATTGTTGTTGGCCCCAGCGTCCTGTTTCTTTTGCTGGTTCTCCTGCATGGCCAGGATTCGTGACTGATAGATGGCGCGCTTGGCCGGGTCGGAGGGCATACCCATCTTCCCATCCTGGACGGCCTTCAAGATCGGGTTGGGAGGGAAGTTCTCCACCATCTCCCGCGTACTCATTTTGAGGGTGCGAAATGGCGCCAGGCGGGCTTCAGCGGCGCTGTCGTCGATCTTTTCCGGATGAAGCTGCTGGTCAAACCACTTATCCAGGCCCAGGGCACGCACCCGCTCCACATCGCCGGGACGGACGCCAAAGGTAAAGCGGTTCAAGGCGTGGGCGATGCGCTTGTTATCGTCCATCGGCGCCGGAGCGTCGGCTGTGGCGTTCTTTGCCGGCTTGGTTTTC
>DATDGY010000041.1:0-16952 GCA_036521855.1 Candidatus Angelobacter sp. | reverse complement strand
GAACTACACGTGGAGCAAGAGCATCGACAACGTGATTGACTTTGCCAGCTTCCAGAACTGGTTCCGGCCCAGCATGCTGAACCTGTTCCGGGCGCCCTCGGTGTTCGACATACCGCACACCCTGGTGGCCAACGCCGTCTACACCACGCCGTTCAAAGCCGGCACGGGGAATGTGTTCCACAGCATCCTCGCCGATATCTCTGTTGCCCCGATCTTGGCCTGGGAAGCCGGGCTGCCGTTTTCGGTGAGAATGCCCAGCCTGGCCAACGGCCTAGCCCTGGACGGCAACTATGCTGTGCCCTTCAGCTCAGGACGTGACAACAACCGAGGTCCGGCCTATAGCACCACGGACCTTACCCTCAAGAAGGCCTTTTTCATCAGCCGGGACCACGGCGTGCACCTGGACCTGAGCGCTACCGGAAGCAATATCTTCAATCGCGTGAACTTCATCAGGGTCAGCGACCAGTTTGACATTAACGGCATTCCCACCATAACCGGAGGCAGCTGCCCACAGCAGGTGTGCGCAGGAACTATCACAGCGGCCGGGGGGCAAACCATCAACTTGTTCAGCGGGCCATTTAACAACCTGCACGGTGTGAAACCAACCAGCCCAAGTCAGATCACGCAGCCGCTGTTCTTCTCAGCGGCGGCCGACCCGCGCCAGATCCAGTTTGGGCTGAAACTGGTGTTCTAACCCATCCCGGTTCCATCGAGATGGCTGCAAGTTGATTTTGGTACCCGAATGGAAAACGAGGCCACCCGGCATGGTAATGCCGGGTGGCCTTTCATCTGCGAACCGGCTGCGCTTTGCCTTGTGCCATCCTCGAGGGGCGCCCGCGAAATTCGCGAGACCAACCTCCTCCACTGGTGTTTGGCGAGACATGCAGAGCTCATAGGAAACAGCAGCACGGGCTACGAATGCTCACTGCGGCCGCTGTAACGGGCAACACGTGCACACTGCATAGCCGGTCGCGGGATGATCCGGGCCGTCCGGAGAAATGTTATTCCATTGACCCGTAAATCTGTTGAGCGGCCACCTACAAACCCCGGGGCATATCCTTTGCGCCAGCGCGTCGGTCTGGATCAAGTCGGTACGAACTTTTCGGCAGACGGCGTCTAAGGAGTTTGCATCCACAAAAGTCAGGTCGCTGCTTACGCGGTTGGGGCCTTGCAGGGTCCTGGCTACGTGTGGTTTTCCACCTACGTTTCGCTCCAGGCTCAGCGGTGTTAGTTGGGTCTGGCAGCCAAGCCCAAAATGCCATTGTCCTGGGGTCGTGTTGCATCCGGTGACGGGGTCCTCCTTGGTCGCCGAACCCGCCCACTCAGCGAAGTCGGTAAAGCCTGGAGGGGTGTCTTTGTCGGCAATTTGCGCGCTGTAACCGACCACCACGAAAGGCGGCTTCGCGCAGCACTGGAGTTCATGATCATGTCCGGACGCGCACTCCCCGCTCCGGTTGACCTCGGCGGCATAGACGTTGTGAACCTCCACCCACTGTCCCACGGGCGGCGGGCCCGAGCCTCCCTGCCTCTTGTCCACCTTCTCATTCGGACATCCCTGGATGTTCTCCACCGGAACGTGGTAGTGCCGGTCGCAGAGCTCGAGTTCGCGCGCCTGATACATGATTTTATCGGCGCTGGCAACGGTCACGAGTGGAGTCTTGCTGACGAAGTTGTAGTCTTCTCCCTGAGCCGGAGGATCAAGCCGGACCGGATCAAAATGAAGTTTGCGTGGCGATTGATTGACACACGGAGACGGCGCGGGCGGAGCCGGCTGTGCCAGCGCCGTCGCCGCCAGGATCAGAGAGGAAGCACATAGCAACAGCCAAAAGATGCTTAACTTGCCTTTGCGAGCGGTGAGATCCATACGTTCAGATCTCCTTTCGTAGCTTTCGGAGGCGGCCATTTTATTGCAACTGTGCCTCAGAGATGCGGCCAATTTCATGCTTGGTATCTCCCGGAAAATGACGTGAAGGCCGGCTCGCGTAATGAGATGCCGGGATCATAGAATCGGATTTCTTCGCGACGCGCGGGACAGGGAGGAAAGGGAGTGACCGCAGAGTGTTCATAGCTTGAATTCGTCGTTCGCTCAGAAATCAGAATACTCGACTTTGGAATTACGGCTTCGATACTTACCTTCAGCGGCAGGCCATTTTTCGGTGCAACGATTTTGCTCGCGCCGTCACTACCCCCTTAGAAACGAAAATCAAGAGGTGGCTAGAATGGCTCAGCGTCCGGCAACGATCGCGATCAAAGACGTTTCTACCGCGGTTCAAAAGGCAGTCGCAACTCTCAAGGTGCCGTTGGGACCCAAACCCCAACTTCACGTTGGCCCGATCATCATGGGCATCATCTTCCGCCCGCAAGACATTCCTCAGGCGGAGAAAGTCGCGGCGGAAATCACCAACCAGGTAAAGACCGCTGGAGGCGCTGCTTTGGCCGGGGTCAGCCTGGAACCGAGCGTGCTCATCAAAGGTGGAATCATCACCTGTGGGTTCATCGCGCCGGATATCAACGTGATCGAGGAGTAGTGCAACCAGCTCCGCTGCCGCCACGCCGGTCCGAGGAGATGCGCTTTTGGATTCCCTCATGCCGGCATGTGCCGGCACGGTCTCACCAAAAAAGCAAGGAGGGCTGCGTGGGCGCCGAGAACGACAAGCCGCTTTTGTGTCCCAGTGCGCAACCCGGCATGCAAGCAAGCCGGGTGCTGGGCGTGGTTGCCGGTACGGCGGAAGCCCCGGAGCTTGCCTATCTGAATGAACGCCTCGACGTTTCTGCCGAACTACTGGCGAGCACGGCGCCGGCCAAGCCTACGCAAGTCTTCCGCTTTGCCGCGCACTGCGAAGAGAAGGCATGTTGCCATTTCGACGGCAGGAATTGCAGCCTGGCGACGCGCATCGTGCAGATCCTGCCCGCGGTTACCGAGGCGCTGCCCGCCTGCCTGATTCGTCCTGAGTGCCGGTGGTATCAGCAGGAAGGCCGGGCTGCCTGCATGCGCTGTCCGCAAGTGGTTACCGAGACCTACCAGCCCGGCGAAGACTACAAACGCGCCGCACTCGGCGATATGGCCAAACCTTGAGCCAAAACGCGGTGTAGAGACGTGGCATTGCCACGTCTCTACCTTTGTATTCTTCGGTCGTGGCGATGCCCCGGTTCCCGTGGCTGTAGGTTGCTGAATCTAAAGCTGATAAAGCACAGTGATCGGGGAGGGCAGACCGTTCCGCCGCGCTCAACGCCGCCTAGAAGCAATGTCGTAATGCGGTCATGCCGGGTTCGGTTCCTAGCGTATAATCTGCGGTCTACTTTTCATCGAGAGAAGGAACGAGAGTCTTTTTGTGCCCAAGATCGCGAAAGTCCGGATTGAAGAGAACCAGCGCCGGATTGAAGCTGCGGCCCTGAAACTGTTTACCAAGCAGGGATTTCATGGGACCAACATCCGCGAGATCGCCGAGCGGGCGGGCGTATCCACGGGGGCGATTTACACCTACTATCCCAGCAAGGAGACGATTTTTGCGAGCCTTGTCCGCGGCTACCGGTCGCGCATCGACGACTGGCGCCGCCACGTAGGGACGAAGCTCAAGAATCCGCTCTCCAAGACTGATCTTACCGGGCTCGCCGCAGAGATACGCGCGCTTCTGGAAGACAATCCGGAATACCTCCTGCTGATCTACATTGACGTGGTCGAGTTCCAGAACCAGCACTTCTCTGAGACGTTTCACGACGTGCCGCAGCAGTTCCGCCAGCTTCTGGGACCGGCGCTGCGCAATGTGAAAGACCAGGGGGGCTGGGGCGGACACGACCCCGCGTTTGTGCTGGCCTCGATCTATCTTTATTTCTTCACCCATGCCGGGATCGAAAAGCTCTATCGCGGCAACCATCACCTGGGAGTCTCTGATGATCTGGCCGCGGAACGGTTTGTCCATTTGCTTTCCCACGGGCTATGGCGAGTGCCTCCAGGGAACTCCGCAGGTCCCCGCGCGGGAAACAAAGAGCCGCTGAGCAACCGGCAGATTCAGGCGTTGCAAAAGCCGGCGCGAGATCGAATCGACCTGATGCGTCTCCTCTCGGGGCGGTTGTGGAGCTCGCCTCCGGACATGCCCTCTGACGATGCCCGCGCCAAAACCGAGCCCATGTTGTTCGTGCCCCACATCGCGCGCGGCCGGATCGATCAAAACCAGCTGCGAATCGAGGCTGCAGCCCTGGACCTGTTCACCAAGCAGGGATTCCATTCCACCCGGATGCGCGAGATCGCGGAGAAGGCTGAGGTCTCGTCGGGATCCATCTACACGTATTATCCGAGCAAGGAAGCGCTGTTCGAAAGCCTGGTCAAGAACTACCGGTCTTGCATGCGCAGCTTGCGCGAACGGGTGCTGCGCACTCTTGAAAATCCTTTTTCGAAAGACGACTTGAGGCTGCTGGCCCTTGCGGTCCGCTCCATGGTGTATCACGACGCCGAGTACCAGCTGCTGACGTTCATCGACATCATCGAGTTCCGCAACCAGCATTTCGCCGACACCTTCTACAAAATGCCGGAGCAATTTCGCCGGCTCATCGGGCCGGCCCTGAATAAGGTGAAGAAACAAAAAGGCTGGTGCGGGGAAGATCCTGCATTTGCCCTGGCGGCCATCTATCTCTACTTCTTTACCTACTTCACGGTGGAACGGCTGATGCAGCAGTGCAATCAGCATCTGGGCGTGAGCGACGAGCAGGCGATCGAGAGGTTTATCGATGTCTTGTCCCACGGCATGTGGAACCCGGCGGCGGACGCGCCTGTTCAAGAATCTCCGACCAAAACTAAGCCCAAGGCCAAGGAGGCGGTGGGCAATCTCGACGAGGCTGGCCAAAAGGAGAATCTGCCGCTAACGATCCTGTCCTCAGGCAATGGCTTCACCAAGTAGACACACTCGTTATCGCTGCTTCTGATCAGAGGAGACACCTGCATGAGGTTGCATCAGCCGCGGATCGCGCCCCTCCCCGAAGCCGAGTGGGACCAAGAGACCCGCGAACTCATGGCCGGCCTGGAGCGTGAGGGCCGCGTGTTCAACATCTTCGCGACTCTGGCGCGCCATCCCGCGCTCCTGCGTCGATGGCTGGTATTCGCGAACCACGTCCTCGCCAAGTCAACGCTTCCCGCGCGGGAGCGTGAGCTTACCATCCTGCGCATGGGATGGCTGTGCCGCGCGGAATATGAATGGGGACATCACGTGGCCATAGGCCGGCAGGCCGGACTCACCGCCGCCGAAGTGCATCGGGTGGCGCAGGGGCCGGACGCGGCCGGCTGGAGCCCGTTTGAAGCTGCGCTTCTCCGCGCCGTGGATGAACTGCACGCGGATTCGTTCATCAGCGACGCGACGTGGACCGCGCTGGCCGAACGCTACAGCGTCCAGCAGCTTCTGGATCTGATTTTTACTGCCGGCCAGTACAAGCTGGTGTGCATGGCCCTCAATTCCATCGGCGTCCAGTTGGAAGAAGGTTATGAACGGCTTCCTCAGTGAGCCTTGAATAAGGGTCCGCGGCGCCAGCCATACCAAGAACCGGTCTTTCCAGAAAAAATGTCGGCCGGCCAACTCCCCGCCACACGAATCCAATTCAAATAAATGTATCCGCTACACCTGAGGCAGAAGAACTCTCCCTCGCCCGTGTCTCTCGAATCCAATTGGCTTGTGAGCCGAAGGAACTCGCGATCCGCCTTGCATGCGGGGAAAGATTCAGGGCTGAAGTTGGCCCGCGCAGTGAGAGCTGAGGTTAGTACCCGCATTCATTCTCGCGGAGGCAACCGCAGCAAAGAACAACGAATCGGAAGCAAGAAGGAAATCACTGCATTACAGCGCCACCTTCGTTCCTGCACGCCGGTGTTGTTCTGCGCAAGCGTGACAGATTTCTTACGTCATGATCCAGGAGGACTTTGGAAATGAAATCTAAATGGATTTTGCTCTGCGCCCTGGGGGCGTGTCTTTGGGCTCTGCCCGCGGTGGCTCAAGATCCTGACCGCATAGAAATTACCGGTGAGTACTCCTATCTCCGGTTCAATCCATCTTTGCCCGCCATACAAAATCGGAACTTCAACGGCGGCGGCTTCGACGCCAGCTTCTTTTTGCGCCCGGCCTTCGGAGTCAAGGCCGACCTGATGTTCTATGGGAGCACGAACTTCACAACTACTTTCGGTACGATTGTAACCAGCCAAGGCACCATTCCTGCGGGAACATATTCGGCCAACGGGACTTTGAAGACCTATTTGTTTGGTCCTATAGTCAAAGCCCGCTTGAAGCGCTTTGAGCCGTTTGGGCAAGTACTCTTTGGCGTCGCCCATGTGGACGCATACGCCAACCTCTCCAGAGTGATTGCCCTGGCGCCGGGATCCACGTTCCATGTGCAAGGGAACCAGAACCCGTTTGCGCTGGCGGTTGGCGGCGGTGTCGATGTCCCGCTTGGCAAAGCGTTTGCCGTCAGGCTGGCGGACGTTGACTACGTCCTGACGCGGCTGACCAACCCGCTGACCTCAACCAACAATCAGAACCACTTCCGTTATGCAGGGGGCATTCAGTTCAGATTCGGACACTAGGTTGACTGGAGCCGAACGCACCCCGATTTAAATTCAAATGAATTCGCTGAGATTTCAAAGGCCTGCAGTCGCCGCAGGCCTTTCCTTTTCGGCAGCAAGCAGGCGCTACTGCGGTTCTATTTTCCCGGCGGATACTTCCTGAAAATCGCGGCCACGGCTTTATTGGCCTGGTCGAACAGCTTGCTTCGCTTATCGTAGTCCAGGTTGGCTTTGGCTGTGGCTCGCCACACCAGGTGTTTCTGACGGGCGTCCACCAGATCCACGACCAGCGTGCCCTGCACTACTTGAGCCACCGGCGCCGAGGATGCTGACCCGCCCCACATGTTGGTTCCCGGCAAAGCAGCGCCGCCCATTGCGGCGTATCCGGGGTCTTCGGCGGCAAATACGCTCTGCGAACCCAGTCCCCCGTAACACGTGACCAGGAGATCAGGATTGCTCTCTACCTTGCGCAAGCCTTTCTTGCCGAGTTCGCTGTCGATGTCGGCGACGATGAGGGCCGCAAGCACAGGGTCGGTGGCCGGCGTGTCGCGTTCGACCCAGGCATAGGTCTTGAATTGGGAAAAATCTGCCGTTTTATCGTACCCAGTGCTGATCTTCTGCCCCCAAATGGGGCCAGAAAGAAAAATCACCACAGTCAAGGCCCTAAGCGATCGATAATCCCAGCGTTTCATTTGCGGAACTCTCCTCCATGAGACGATTGTCGGTAGATCTCAGATTCGTCGAGAATCTCTCGTTTCGCAATCCGTGTCTTTTTCCACCGAAGATCCTCGCAGACCACTCAGGGGAATTTACTGGAGGGCCAGGAATCGAATCCTCGCCGGTGAGCAGGTTGTGGCGCGGCTATCATGATGCAACAGAACACATTTTTCTCAGTCGAAGACCCCAACGCCGCTCGCACAATTCTCCTGAGTAACCTGTGCGGACGCGTCGTTTCACGTCCCGGTTTCGTCTGGGCGCGGCTCATGCGCGCAAGAATCCGGCTTGCCCGCGGCCGCGCCGTCGCATCGAGTGAGGCGATCACCCCACTTTGCGCGAGCAAATCCACCTAGGTAATTCCCGTGGCGGCTGGGGAAGGGGTTACGCTCTTCCCCTCAATCCCAACCCGGCTGCGCACGCGATCCTTCGTCGAATCATGATCTTGAGACTCTTCTGGAAACGGCAGATCACGTGCCTCTAGGAAAAACACACTCCATAAGAAGGATGCGATCGCGACCCTTTCAAAATGTCTCCCAAACCAACCAAGAAGGACGCCGGCCTGACTGTGGTGCAAAGCAATTCGTTCGATCCGGCTCCCGGCCCCAGCACCGGCACGGACAAAGATGGAGTGTTGCGTCCCCAGGGCACAGCCTTTGATCTGGGCGCCTACGAGTTCGTCTCGGGAACCACCGTTTCCAGACCGAATCCGCCCACCAACCTGACCGCGGTGGTCCACTAACTTACCCAGCCACCCTCGCGCTCGGGCGAGGGTTAGCAGCAAGGGCTTGCTTGGGAAGGCAGGCCCTTGCTGTTTCGTGTGGCGCCGTGAGTCTGTATAATCGCCGCGCTCCCACCGAAGGACCAACATGAGGCATTCTCCCGGCGCCGGAAGAGATAATTCCCAGGGCGGACGCGCGCGCCTGGGCTGCATGGGATCGCTGTTTGTCTCGATCGGCGCAATCCTTGTTGTATATCTCGGACTTTATCCGTGGGCGTTCAATATTGGCGGGCACTTCACGCCCTGGACCGTTTGGACCGGCTATGGCAAATTGCAGTCCTCCACCGGCGCAACTTATGGTCTTTACGTTCGCTTCTGGCTGACGCCGTATCACGGAAGGGGAGGCGGCACAAGTGGAGGCGACAATCTACGGGGTAATGCTGTGCTGTGCACGCCGAAGGGTATCAACTATACGTACGATCTTCGGGGCAACGTCAAGAACGCTTGGACCACCACAGAGGGCAAGAGCACATATTTGTACCTCAACGTGCCCAAGGACGAGAAGAGCATCCGCGGGTTTGATCTGGTTGGAGTGTGGCGCAACGGGCAGTTGGTCCTCGACGACAAGGGCAGTATGCGTCTCTCATTTCAGCCGGACGGGTCCGTGGCGCCGAAGGGATGGGTAACCCGCTCGCCTAGCCCGGAACACGCCTCCGTGACCTTGGCCTATGGTGAAAAGGACGCCTTCGATGCCATATGCGCGAGCCACGTAACTCCCGGCCGGTGAGCAACGACGTGAGTGCTTAATGAAGGAAGTGTCAGAAAAAATTAAAAGGCTGTGACTTTGGTTATGCTCCAGCCGCCAACTCCTGCGAGGGAGTCAACTGCGTGGATGCATGTACCGTCACAGCCTTTGATGCGATCACTGCTTTCGCAGTCCCTTACCCCAACGAGTCCTCGCAGAGCCCGTCGGTTTTTTCAGGTTCGGGCGTCCGACGAATCGCTTCACCGGACGAACCACCCAGCCTACTTCGGACCGGCAACTTTTTATTTTCGCCAACCCTTTCGGCCGTCGACGCAGCCATCCTAATTAAAGGACGAAAAATGTCAACGCCGAAGGTTGGTGCAAAGAGAAGAAGATTTCCACCGTCAGCGATGATTCGATTTGACAGTAAAAATGCGGGCTTCGTTCGCATGGGACTTGGGTACACCGTGTTTTCCACAGCTTTTTCCTCAGAAACATAAAGCCCCTCGACCTCCTCGTTGGAGCATCAAACGAATCATCTTGACGGCGAAGAGCCCTTGCCGCATTGTAAGAGGAGCCAATGTCTGGTCTTATCGCCCACGTCGATGGTGGTTCCCATGGCAGTCCGGGACCGTCCGGTATCGGCGTGGTGATCGAGAAGCCCGATGGCGAGAGGATCAGGATCGCCAAATGGATCGGCCATCACGACAACAATGTGGCTGAATATGCAGCGCTTCTGGAAGCCCTGCAGTGCGCTCTGGTCCTGAAAGCCACCGCTCTCCGCGTCTACACCGATTCAGAACTGGTAGTGAAGCAGATGACCGGCGAATATGCCTGCCGCAGTCCCCGTCTTTATTCACTCCATTGGACCTGCCGCAAGCTGGCTCGATCTCTTGACTTCTGCATCGCCCACATTCCCCGCGCGAGTAACCAGGAAGCCAATCGTCTGGCCAATCAGGCCGTACGTTTTCGCAATCGGGCCCTTGTCGAGCCCTAGCCGGCGTGTTCCAGGGCACGGTGACCCTCTCTAACCGACTGAAATAAAACCACATAACGAACCTGAATCCTTTTTAGGCACTCGTCCGTATAGCACCCAGGCATTTATGATGAGCCGGTTTCAAGAAGCGCACTGGGGAGCGGCAGTGAGTGTTGAGAGCGAATTGACGCGGCTGCGCGGAGGCGATGTCGAGGCTGTCGCCGTGCTCATGGAGCGCTACCAGCACCGCCTGTACCGATACCTGTTGCGTATCGTGCGCCAGCCGGCTACGGCCGAGGATCTCTTTCAACAAACTTGGCTGCGGGTGATGGAGCGCATTCGCAATTACGACGCTCAGCGCAGCTTTGAGGGCTGGCTGTTCGCCCTGGCCCATAACCTGGCTATCGACCATCTGCGGCGTTACCGGCCAGAAAGCCTGGACGAGCCCTTGCCCTCGGGCGACGCACGCTCGGAGCTGGTTCCTGGAACCGGCCCCGGAGCGCTGGAACAGTTGTTATCCCAGGAGCGGGCCGGCTGGCTGGCCGGGTCCGTGGCGGAACTGCCTCTGGTTTTTCGCGAGGTGCTCACGCTGCGGTTTGAAGAAGAGATGAAGCTGGAAGAAATTGCGGCCGTGCTGGCATTGCCTCTGGGCACGGTGAAGACGCGTCTGCATCGCGCGCTGAAGCATCTGCGGCAAACGCTGGAACAGAAGTTGGAGAACAAAAATTGACTATGGAAGAACATGCTGAGATTCGCGAGCTTTTGACTCTGGCAGCGGCCGGCGCGCTTGATGAAGCCGGACAGCGCCGGGTACAAGAGCATCTGCACCAGTGCTCCGACTGCCGCGCCGAGCTTGCAGCCTGGCAGCGGCTCACCGGCGCGTTGGAAGCATTGCCCACGCCGCAAGCGCCGCTGGGACTGGTGGAACGCACGCGGCGTCAGATGGAGCGCCGGTCTGCTGCCCAAGCCGAGCACCGATGGAACCGGACGACACTGGCGTGGTTGACCGGATTTGCCTGGATCTCCACGCTTCTGACCTGGCCGTTGTTCCAATTCTTTGGCGGCAAACTGGGTGAGATATTCAATCTGTCGCCTGGGAAGCTGAACCAGGTTTGGATTGGCTACATGGTCGTGTCATGGATGATGAGCGTTGTCGTGGCCGGATTGCTCGGCCAGAGGCGCCAAAAAGAGGGAAGGACCCAATGAACCGGTTTTCTGATGAAGTTCGCATTATCCCGTTCTCCGCCTGGATCATTGCAGTGCTGGTAGCGGTGGGAATGTTTGTGCTTCTGTTTACCGTCGCCATCCCCAGTGACCACAAGCTGAGCCATTGGCCGGAAGCAGGTCAGATTGCTTTTGCGATATGGCCGGGGCTTCTAGTTGCCGTACTGGTGCTGCTGATCGGTTACATCAACGCCGATGCCCGGCGGCGGGGGATGCGCTATGTGATGTGGACACTGCTGGCCATCTTCCTGCCCAACAGCATTGGGATCATCCTCTACTTTGTCTTTCGCGATCCACTGCCCGTGACGTGTGGGAAATGCGGTGCACAAGCGCGTTCCGGCTTCACATTTTGTCCGCAGTGCGGCGCCGCGCTGTCGGCGGCCTGTCCGGCATGCAAGCGATCCATCGAGCCGGGATGGAAGACTTGCGCTTACTGCGGAGCAGGACTCAAGGCGCCTTCTCCTGCCATGGAGACCAGGCCGTCGACAAACCGTTAGAGTTCAGTTAGAGTCCAACCTGCTTTTGACAACCGGGGCTATGGCGTCGCAACGGTGGCTTGGGATGCATGTTGTTTTTCAAGCAGCTCGCTACGCCACTTCTGTAATGACTTAGAGACAGGCTTCCCCGGGTACCGAACCCGCAGGAGGCTCTCGACCTCGTCAACTTTTTGAAGCGCTCCTTGAACATTTCCTTCCGCATCCAGAATTGCGCTCTCTGTCCAGGGCCGTAACCAGGGGCTAAGCGTTGTTTCAGGGATCTCGGCAAGCCATTGCCGGGCAAGTTCAACATTCGCGCGTTTTGTAGCCTGAAAGATTCCAGCGTTACAAAACAAGTTTTCTCGAGACGATCGCGGTGCACAGTTCGAATGTTGGAGAGCAATCTCCAGTAGGCGTGCGATCTCAGCTTCGGGAGCCGTATCCCATTTCGTGCTGTAGGCCCATATGTGGGTCACAACTGTCGCGAATGAATTGTCAACGATGCCGATGGCATCAGAGAGCAGGTCGGGGTGGATCTCCGTGGCGGAAATACCGCTCTTCAACTGCGTGTTTATCTTGATTAGCGCAAAGACGCGTCGTTCCGATGCATTCGGCGGCGACAGTTTCAGTATGCGCTTGCCATCGGAAGTATGGCCGTCGTGTCCAAAAGGCATCAGGTTAGCGATGCCCACCAAAACCGAGATCATGGCAAACCAAACGACGAATGGCGAACTGCTTGAACCCCAGCGAACAGCCACAAAAGCCGAAAGCAGATTTGCAGCGCATCCTCCCACCGTGTAGACAAACATCCGTATGCGGTACGCGCGTGCGCTAGTTGGAGCCATCGTGGCAAGGCCACTGCCTGGCGTGCGCTGACGGCGGCTCAGTGCAACACGGAAGGGCCGGGTAATCTCGATGGGTCCAAAGCGAACGGCGATGAAATGGAAGCCCATACACCAGCCGGCGATCAGATGGCCGAGTTCGTGGACCACAATTGTCCAAAAGCCAGCCAGCAGAAGCTTTAAGAGAACCCACAGAAGGATCAAGAGTGGCGCCTGGCCCCGAATGATCCGCCACGGCGGAGCATCCAGTAGTGCGACCAACATTGCGAAAGTCAATATGATGGCGCCGCCTATGATCTTGTTACGGAGCGTTTGGACGGGGTGCCTGCTGGACTCCGATGGCAGCGGAATGGGTATTTCAAGGTCCAGAATTGGTGTTGGGCTGACAGGCACTCGCGAAGTCTAGCATGACTCGCAAAGCATCTATCGCAGGTGGTTAGAATAGCGCCCTTGACACCCGCTCTCCAATTCGAGCATCTTTGCGTGGTCCTGGTCAATACCCGCAACCCTTTGAACATCGGCGCCGCTGCGCGCGCCATGAGCAACTTCGACTTTGCCGACCTCCGCGTTGTAAATCCCTACGACCCGTCGTTCCGCGAGGCGCGCTCGGCCGTCGGCGCTTCGGGGGTCCTGCGGACAGCGCGTGAATATAAAAGCGTCGCTGAAGCTGTGGCCGATTGCAACCTGGTCGTGGGAACGACGTCGGCTGCCCGGCGGGAGTTACAGCATCGGTTGCGACGGTTGGACGCAGGCGCCCAAATCATTCGCAAGCGACTCACAAGAGAACGGGTCGCGCTCTTGTTTGGATCCGAGAAGCGAGGCTTGTCGAACGACGACCTCAGTCATTGCCACTGGCTGGTGCGCATTCCCACCCGCGAAGAGCATGGCTCCATGAACTTGGGACAGGCGGTGGCCATCTGCCTTTACGAGTTGGCACGGGGCGGCAAGCCCGCACAGTCAGCAAGAAAGAAGCCGGCAGAGAAGAAGCCGCCGAAAGAAGCGAAGGCCGCAAGCGCCGGCGACCTGGAGCGGATCTCTACCTTGTTGCTGGAGACCTTGCGGTCAAGCGGTTACCTGGATTCGCGATCCGGAGCTTCCGCGGATGAAAAAATCCGCCGCATGGTCCTGCGGCTCAACCTCTCGGCGGCAGACGCGGAACTCTGGCTGGGCATGTTGCGGCAGATGGGGTGGAAGATGGGAAGAGATCGGGAGATCGCAACGTGATCGCCGTGATCGCGCGAGGTCGCCGTGATCGGAGCTCGATTCTGGGCCTCTAACCGTTCCTCGGGTTTCTGCTTCTTACTGCACAAGCGACTTGCGAGTTCTGTAGGAGCTTCTGACCAGATCGCGCGCGATTGCGGCGATCACGTTGCGATCCCCCGATTCCCCGATCTCCCGATTCGATCCCTAACCCCGCCGCATCCAATGTGTTAGGCTTTATTTTGATGCCTTCCGTCTAAGCTGGAACCAAAGCCCCAGTTCAGCGTATCCCAAGAAGGAAGCAGACAAAGAGGAACAGGAAACTTGATCGGGAAAGCACTGGCCAAAGTTTTTGGCACCCAAAACGAACGTGACCTGAAGCGCATGCGTCCGGAGGTTGCGGAGATCAACGCGTTCGAGCCGCAGATGCAGCAGCTCAGCGACGAGCAGCTCCGCGCCAAGACGGACGAGTTCCGCTCCCGCATTAAAGAGCGGGTGCAGGAAGCCGAGACCGAGATCGCCCGCCTGACCGCGGAGATGCAGAACGCGCCAGACGATCAGCTTCGCGGCGAAATGGAAGCTCTGGGCAAGCGCCGGCTGGAAGCGCGGAACGAGATCCTAAACGAGATCCTGCCCGAAGCGTTCGCCGTAGTCCGCGAGGCGGGACGGCGCGTGGTGAGCATGCGCCACTTTGACGTCCAGTTGATCGGCGGCATGGTGCTGCACCAGGGCAAGATCGCGGAGATGAAGACCGGCGAAGGCAAAACGCTGGTGGCCACCCTGCCGGTCTACCTCAACGCTCTTTCCGGCGACGGTGTGCACGTGGTCACGGTGAACGACTACCTGGCCAAGCGCGACTCGGAATGGATGGGCAAGATTTACCGCTTTCTGGGGCTGAGCGTAGGTGTGATCGTGCACGACCTGGACGACGACGAGCGCCGTGAAGCCTACGCCGCCGACGTGACCTACGGCACCAACAACGAGTTCGGCTTCGACTACCTGCGCGACAACATGAAGTTCGACCTGAAAGACTGCGTGCAGCGCGGTCACAACTTCGCCATCGTGGACGAAGTAGACTCCATCCTGATTGACGAGGCGCGCACCCCGCTGATCATCTCCGGCGCCAGCGAAGAGTCCACCGATAAATACGACCGTGTGAACCGGATCATCCCGCAACTGGTCAAAGGCGAAGAGATTGAGGTCCCCCCGGGCGAGCCCAAGATCTATACCGGCGACTACGTGGTGGACGAGAAGCACAAGGCCATCACGGTGACCGATGAAGGCTTTGAAAAGGTGGAGAAGCTGCTGGGCATCGGGAACATCGCCGATCCCGAGAATTGGGCGCTCAAGCATCACGTGGAGACCGCCGTCAAGGCCCACTCGCTCTACCGCAAGGACGTAGAGTACGTGATCAAGGACGGCGAGATCATCATCGTGGACGAGTTCACCGGTCGCATGATGCCGGGACGCCGCTGGTCAGACGGCCTCCACCAGGCCATCGAGGCCAAGGAAGGCGTGAAGATCGAGCGCGAAAACCAGACGCTGGCCACCATCACCTTCCAGAATTACTTCCGCATGTACAAGAAGCTGGCGGGCATGACCGGAACCGCCGAGACCGAGGCGGCCGAGTTCGACAAGATTTACAAACTGCAAGTGACGGTCATCCCTACCAACCGGACTCTGTTGCGGGTGGAAAACTCTGACATCGTCTATCGCACGGAGAGGGAGAAGTACTTCGCCGTCGCCGATGAGATCCAGAAGATCGCTGCTGAAGACCGGCCGGTGCTGGTGGGCACCACGTCCATCGAGAAGTCGGAGCGGCTCTCCGAGCTGCTTAAGAAAAAAGGCGTGAAGCACGTGGTGCTGAATGCCAAGTTTCATGAAAAGGAAGCCGAGATCGTGGCCCAGGCAGGCCGTCTCAACCAGGTGACGATCGCGACCAACATGGCCGGCCGCGGCACCGACATCCTGCTCGGCGGCAACCCGGAGTTCATGGCGCGGCAGGAGACGGTGAAGAAGGGCATTGCCCAACAGCTGCGCACCGCAGGCGGGGAAGTGGCGCTGGAACAGGACACTTCACAGGCCATTATCTTCTACTACAACGGGATCGAATACCGGTGTCCGGCGGACAAGTGGAACGAGATCTACAACAAATACAAGAAGGATACAGACGCCGAGCATGACCAAGTCGTAGCTACTGGCGGCTTGCACATTCTGGGCACGGAGCGGCACGAGGCCCGGCGCATCGATAACCAGCTTCGCGGACGCGCCGGACGCCAGGGCGATCCGGGATCGTCGCGTTTCTACCTGTCGCTGGAAGACGATCTGTGGCGCATCTTCGTCCCCAAGGCCTGGGTCTCCACGCTCCTGCAGAAGCTGGGTATGGAAGAGGGCGTACCCATCGAGTCGCGCATGATTACGCGCCGCATTGAGGCCTCGCAGAAGGCTGTGGAGGCGCAGAACTTCGAGTCACGCAAACATCTGCTGGAATATGACGACGTGATGAACAAGCAGCGCGTGGCCGTTTATGGCCTGCGCCGCGAGCTGCTCTCTGGAGTCGACCAGAAGGAGTTGATTCTCGAGGACTACGTCGCCGGCATGGTGGCCGAGGCGCTCGACCGTCTTGCGCCGCGCACTGTGCATGCCGAGCAATGGGACGTGGACGGCCTGCGCAAGTACCTGATGGACAATTTCGGGCTCGATCTGGAGAAGCAGGGAGTCGATCCCGATCAGCTCAACCGCCAGGAGCTGGGCGACAAGATTTTCGAGAAGCTGCAGGAACTTTACGACGCCAAAGAAAAACAGCTCGGCGCCGATGCCATGCGCTATCACGAACGCATGATCATGCTCAGCGTGCTGGACACGCAGTGGAAAGACCACTTGCTCAGCATGGACCACCTGAAAGAAGGCATCGGGTTGCGCGGCTACGGCCAGCACGATCCGCTGGTGGAGTACAAACGCGAATCGTTTGACATGTTTGAGGCCATGATGCAGCGTTTCCAGGAAGACACCGCACGCTATCTGTTCCACATGCAGATCATGGAAGCGCCGTCCGCTCCCGTCGCCGTGGCCACGGACGATGATGGCGGCGGACCGAAGAGTGCTGCTGCGGCGGTGGCCGCGCCGCCGCGCCGCCGGGCCTCCACCTCGGTGGACGACATTGAGGCGCAATTCCAGCGCCGCAAGAAACGCGAACTGGAGCAGGCGCGCATGGCCGGTGGTAATGGCAACACGTCTCCACAACAGGTGGTGCGCGGCCAGGCCAAAGTCGGGCGCAATGATCCCTGTCCTTGCGGCTCCGGCAAGAAATACAAAAAGTGCCACGGGGCGACGGTGAACGGCTAGCCCGTCCGCGTCCTGGTTGCTTACCCTCAATGAGAATGCGAATGCGCGTTGCCGGTGGGGCGGATGCGCATGAACAATATCGCGCCCACCGGGTGCTGTCCGTAAACGGGGGCAAGGAACGCAGGCTTTCCGTAGAACGTGACCTGCCCTCCCAGGGCTGTTGCCAGACCG
>DATDGY010000040.1:0-13808 GCA_036521855.1 Candidatus Angelobacter sp. | reverse complement strand
GAGTTGTGGCAGTGGAAATCACACTGTGTTCATTCTCTCGAGGGCTGGCTGTTCGCAAGTACAGATACTCAAAGACCGTTTCACGCCAGTCCTCTGCAGCAGGACCATATTCGTCCCGCCGGCGAAAAACTGGGGCTTGTCGGTCTGGGATGGCACACGTTTCGGCACAGTTACCGGACTTTGATTGATGACCTTGGCACTCCGATAGGCGTTCAGCAAAAGCTTATGCGTCATGCGGACATCAGAACGACGATGAACGTGTACGGATCTGCTTTTGAGGAAACCAAGCGTCGGGTTAATGCCAGGGTTGCTGAGATGGTGTTGTCGCCAGCCGGGGATGCAGTGCAGTGAAAACGAGGGACTGAGAATTAGTCCCCTGTTCTTCAATCCAAAGCCTGTAACCGATTGAAAAGGTTGGTTGCGGGGGGTGGATTTGAACCACCGACCTTTGGGTTATGAGCCCAACGAGCTACCAGGCTGCTCCACCCCGCAAAATCATCATAACAGTGCGGTTAAGCATGGTCAAACACTGTCCTGTCGGGGATAGCCAGTTTTACCCGGTGGCCTTTGGTTTTGGTTGCAGTACGATTGTGATCACTCTGCCATGAATACGCTGATTCAGGACGTTCGTTACGCTTGTCGCGCGTTTCTGAGGGCTCCGGGATTCGCGCTGGCTGCGGTCTTGTCGTTGGCCATTGGCATCGGCGCCAACACATCTGTCTTTAGTGTTGTTGATGCTCTGCTTTTGCACGCGCTTCCCTACAAGGACGCGGACCGGCTGGTGATTCTTTGGAACCGATCGCCCGGCCTCAACATCGCCCAGGATTGGTTTTCCACGGCGCAATACTTTGACATTAAAGATGGCCAGCGCAGTTTCGCCGATGTTGCCATCGCCATTGGCGGCGTCGAGAACCTGACGGGCGAAGGCGAGCCGGAGCGGGTCGGGGTGATTCATGTCTCGTCCAACCTGCTGCCGATGCTAGGTGCGCGACCTGAGCATGGCCGCCTGTTTGTCCCGGAGGAAGACCGGCCGGGAGCAGCGCCAACAGCGATCCTTGGCCGCGGAACCTGGACACGCCGCTATGGCGCCGATCCGCGTGCCATCGGCAAGCAGGTCACCATCAACGGGAAAGCTTACCAGATCGCAGGCGTGCTGCCGGAGTCGTTCTCGCTGCCGCGTGAGGTTTTGCCGACGTTGAACGGCGCCGAACACGCTGACGTCTTGTTGCCGCTGCCGCTGGGGCCGGACGCGGCTGCGACTCGCAGCCGTGAGGACTACAACATCATCGCCCGGCTGAAGCCGGGCGTCACGGCCCGGCAGGCCCAGGCGGAGATGGATGCGCTTACGGCCCGCCTGCGCCAGGATTTTCCGGACCTTTATCCGCGAACGGGCGATTGACCTTCGGCGTTGTGCCGCTTCACGAACAGGTGGTGGGCGACGTCCGGCGCCTGGTCATCATTCTGCTCGGAGCCGTCGGATGCGTGCTGCTGATTGCCTGCGCGAATGTAGCTAATCTTCTTCTATCCAGAGCACTGGGCCGCGGGAAGGAAATCGCTATTCGCGCCGCTCTTGGCGCAAGCCGCATACGTCTGCTGCGCCAGTTGCTCACGGAGAGTCTGCTGCTCGCGCTCTGCGGGGCCGCGTTGGGTGTGATGCTGGCTGTGGCCGGCAACCGGGCGATCCACTTCGTGGGAGCCAATCAGGTGCCTCGCATGAACGAGATTGCCATCAACGCGGAGGTCCTGGCGTTCACATTTCTTCTATCGGTGTTTTCCGCCGTGCTGTTTGGACTTGCACCGGCCTTGCGTCTAGCCGGCCGCAACGTAGAAAACTTGCAAGACGCGACTCGTGGTTCTTCAGCAGCCACCAGTATGTGGGGCGGGGGCAACAATTTGCGCAAACTGCTGGTGATTTCAGAGCTGGCGCTTTCGGTGGTCATTATGGTGGCAGCCGGACTGCTCATCCGCAGCTTCGCCCGCCTGCAACAGGTTTCTCCCGGCTTTAATCCCAGCAACGTGCTGACTCTTGAGCTGAAGATGAGCGGACGCAGATATGAGGGCAACAGCCGGGCGGTGCAACAAACCTACCGCCAGCTTTGGGAGCGCCTGGGGCGATTACCCGGTGTGTCCGCGGCCGGGGGCGTTTCCTCCTTGCCGTTGAGCCAGATGTACGCCTGGGGCCCGATCATTGTGGAGGGCCGCAGGCCTCCTGCGGGAGAAAAGTTCCTCAACGCCGACCAACGGATTGCCGGCGGCAACTATTTCCAAGCCATGCAGATTCGGCTGGTCAGCGGCCGAGTTTTCAACGATGAGGACACACCGGACAAGCCGCGCGTCGCGATCATTGACGACCGCATGGCCCAGCAAATCTGGCCCAACCAGGACCCGCTGGGCAAACGCATCAAGCCGGCAGGCGTGGACGCACCCGACGCCCCGTGGATGACAGTGGTCGGGGTGGTGGGCCGGATCAAGCAAGACGCGCTCGACTCCGATTCGCGTATCGCGGTCTACCTCTCGCACACGCAGTATCCCGCGCGCAGCATAAACGTGGTGGCGCGTAGCACGGTCGCGCCCGCCGCTCTAACGCGGGCGGTGAAAAAAGAGATTCACGAACTCGATCCTGACCTCCCGCTGTACAACGTGCGCACCATGGTTCAGCGTGTTGACGATTCGTTGGCGCGGCGCCGCTTTACCATGCTGTTGCTGGGAGCCTTTGCCGGGTTGGCCCTGGCGCTGGCGACAACCGGCGTGTACGGGGTGATTGCTTATCTGGTAAGCCAGGGCACGCGTGAGATTGGAATCCGGCTGGCGCTGGGCGCGACGCGAATGAACATTATCACCCTGATTGTCCGTCAGGGGATGTCGTTGGCGTTCGCCGGCGTGGCTTTAGGGCTGGCGGGAGCCTACGCCCTCGTTCGCTTGATGCAGAGCCTGCTCTTTGGCATCAGCTCCACGGACGCGCTAACCTTCACCGCGATTCCGTTGCTGTTAGGTGCAGTTGCGCTGTTGGCCAGCTATATCCCGGCTCGTCGCGCCGCGCAGATCGATCCTATGATCTCTCTGCGGTGTGAATAGCTCGCGTCTTCACTCGTAACTCGTGGGCTGGGAAACGGGAGGACGGAACCATCCCTATATCGCCGGCCGATTCTTATGCCAGTCCGTTTGTCTTTCATAGGCGTGCGACAAGGCCAGCACCATGCCCTCGCTTCCCGGAGCACCGGTGATCTGCAGCCCAACCGGTAACCCCGACTGAGAAAAACCGCAGGGGATCGATATGGAAGGCAGTCCGAACACGTTGAAGGGGCGCGTGTTGCGCAGCATGAGGAGCTCTCGACTGCGTAACTGGTCGGGAGCGGCTTCGAGTTCCGCGAATGAAGGCGTTAGAACCGGCGTGGTGGGAGTGACCAGAAGGTCAATCTGCTCGAATACGGCGAGAACCTCGCGCCGCTGCCGCAACTGATCCCGGTAAGCCTCAGCGTATTTGGCTGCGGTCACGTCGGCTCCGCTGCGAATGCGGCGCAAAGTTTCCGGCTGGTATTGAGCTGCATGAGCCGGTAGATGCTTTTGATGATAGACATAAGGTTCGCAGCGTACTAGAGTGCGGTCGACCTCAGTGGAAAGCTTGATCTCCTGTACACCGGCAGTCATCTTGCCGAGTCTGGCCATAGCCGGGCCGGCATTATGCTCAACGTCATCGTCAACTTGTTTCCAAAAGTCCTGGGGCGCGCCCAGGCGCAATCCTGAATACTTCTCTTCCATGGCGGACGGGTAATAGACCGGTGGGAACTTCTGGCAGTAGAAATCGCGAGGATCGTAGTGCGCGATCGCCTGGAGAATAAGGGCCGCGTCGGCGGTCGTGCGCGCCATCGGACCCACGTGATCCAGCGACCACGAAAGCGGAATGATGCCGCGGGTGCTAACCAGGCCATAGGTGGGTTTTAGTCCCACGATTCCACAACAGGCTGCGGGCAGCCGTATGGACCCGGCCGTGTCCGTGCCGATGGCGCCGTAGCACAGCCCTCCGGCAACGGCCGCCGCCGATCCCGAGGAAGAGCCTCCGGTGATGTGGGCGGTGTTCCAGGGATTCCGCGCCGGTCCAAAGTGTCCAATCAAGCCGCTGCCGCCATACGCGAATTCGTGGAGGTTCAACTTTCCCAGCAGGATGGCGCCAGCCTTCCGGAGCCGGCGGACCACTTCTGCATCTTCAGAAGGGACAAAGTGCTCGAGTACGGCGCTGGCGGCCGTGGTCCGCACTCCGGCGGTCTCCGCCAGGTCTTTTACCGCCAGAGGGATTCCGTGCAGCGGCCCTTTCCACTCGCCGCGTCCAATTTCTGCTTCCGCCGTCTTGGCCTCTTCGAGCGCCGACTCAGCCGTGACCGTGATGAATGCATTCAGGATCGGATTCAGTTTCTCAATGCGGGCCAAGCAGGCCTGGGTAAGTTCAACCGGTGATACTTCTTTCTTTTGCACGGCCTGGCTGGCGGCGGACAAGTCCAGAAATGCTAGTGGCTGAGCGGAATGGCTTGCGGAAGAAGGCATGTCCAGTCGAGAATACCATCGCCGGCAAGCGCGGCGCACGGGCCTTGATCTTCGGGCCAGGCTCCTCATGGAAGACCGCGCGATCCCAGAACGGAGGGAAGACCTATGGCCACTGCTATCATTTCACCGCCAGCCAAGAAACTACGGTGGTTGCGAAGAATATTGCTTGGGGTCATTCTGCTGGGTGTGGTGGCAGCGGGCGCGCTCTACTGGAGGCCCACCGCGGCCGGCATGATTTCCCAGCGCTACACTGCCTGGAAGATCGGCATGGAGAGCCACGAAGTGACTCTGGGCGAGTACCGCATTCATTACATGGTGGCAGGGCAAGGAAAGCCTCTGGTGCTGGTACACGGTCTGGCCGGCCGGGCCGAGAATTGGCTGCCGCTGGTCCCGAAATTCACCGCGAACGGCTATCGGGTTTTCGCGCTGGATCTGCTGGGTTACGGGCGCTCGGACCAACCGGACGTAGACTATTCCATCGCGTCGCAGGCCAATATTCTACGGCAGTTTCTCGACAGCCAGAATTTGCAGCAGGTGGACATCGCCGGCTGGTCCATGGGCGGCTGGATCAGTCTGAAGTTCGCGGCTGAGCATCCGGAACGCGTTCACCGCCTGGTTCTCATGGACAGTGCCGGCCTGTTGTTCGACGCCGTGAATGCCGACGCGCTTCGACCCACCAATCAAAGGGAATTGGCCCACATGATGGACGTACTGACCCCGCACCCTAGGCCGATCCCCGCTTTCCTGGCCCGCGACATTCTGCGCAACTTCGCCGCCAACGACTGGGTGGTGGCGCGCTCGCTCCAATCCATGAAGGCCGGACGGGACCTCATGGACGGGAAGATGCAAGCGGTAAAAATGCCGGTCCTGATCGTGTGGGGCAAAGAGGATGTTCTTACGCCGCTTTCCGTGGGCGAAGGACTGCATCGGGGAATGCCGCAATCGCTGCTCTGCGTGTACGACGGTACGGGTCATCTGGCGCCGACGGAGCGGAGCAGTCAGGTGTCGTCATCCGTAGTCGACTTTCTGAAAGCTGAGCCGCCGATGGCCGCGGGCACGCGGGAAGTTTCGGATCTCCCTTAGGGCGCGGGGTGCGGTCCGCCGTCCACAGAAGACTCGCGAGCACATCCGGCAGGTGTTCAACGTAGGCCTGGAGCGACTGAGGTGAATGGGCCGGAATATGGCATCGGGCCGATAAATAAAGACACGGATCGAGCGGTTTTCACATAACCAAAAGCTGGTTGGACCAGTCTATTTGATCGCTCGCCAGTAGACGCCAAAAGGGTGTTCGTTTTCGGACATATGGTTTCAGGAACGAACAGTCGGAGATCAAGCCGGCTCACGATCTGTAAGGTTTATGGTTTAGAATCAATAAGTTGCGTTATAATATGTTTTGGCACAACGGGTGCACGTAGTTCAGACCGCAATGGATATTGTCCGCGACGAATCGTTTAAGAAGAAGAAGCGCAGGAACCAGATCCTGCTGATGGCGGCGGGAGTAGTGGCGGTAACTCTTATTACCGTCGCTGTGGCCAAAATGCCCCAAGCCGCGCCCAGCGTGGAATACGGGACCGTTTGGCCGGACACCGTCAAACGGGGTTCGATGTTGCGGCAGGTGCGAGGTATAGGCACCTTGGTGCCAATTCCTGAGGACATCCGTCTAATTCCTGCGGAGACTGACGTTCGCGTCGAACGCATCCTCCAGTTGCCGGGAACCCCGGTGCAGGCGGACACCGTCATCATGGAACTTTCCAACCCGCAGGTCCAACAAGAGGCCGTGAGCGCTGACCTGGAGTTGAAATCCGCGGAAGCCGAATACCTCAATACCCAAGCCAAGGTGGATAGCGACCTCTTGAATCTCAAAGCGGAAGCCGCAACCGTAGAAGATGACTACGACAATGCGAAGCGGGACTTGGATCAAAAAACGGAATTGAACAAAATCGGAGTGGTTTCTGCATCGGAAGTGAAAATTGCCCAGGCCAAAGTCAAAGAGCTCGCCACTCGCTATCAGATTGAACAGGAGCGCATTGCTGAGAATACGAAGGCCGTGAAGACCCAACTCGAAGTGGCGCAACGAACCATCGATTCCAAGCGCGCCATGTCCCAACTCAAACACCGGCAACTGGACTCCCTGAAGCTGCGAGCCGGCATTCCCGGAGTTCTGCAAAGGACGGATGTGGATATTCAAGTTGGCCAGCGCGCCGCGCAAGGCACGATCCTGGCCAAAGTCGTCCAGCCGGAGCACTTGAAGGCGGAATTAAAGATTCCGGAAACACAGGCCAACAATATTCTGAATGGCCAGCACGCGGAGATTGACACCCACAATGGCGTCGTGGCGGGAACCGTCTCGCGCATCGATCCTTCGGTGCAGAATGGCACAGTCACGGTGGATGTTAAACTGGACGGGCCGCCGCCCAACGGCTCGCGCCCCGACTTGAGCGTGGACGGCACCATCACGCTGGAAAAATTGGACAATGTGCTCTATGTCGGACGGCCGGCTTTCGGCCAGGAGAAGAGCACGGCAACCATGTTCAAGGTCGACGATGGCGGAAAGACGGCTACCCGAACCTCCGTGGAGCTCGGGCGCAGTTCCGTAACCACGATGGAGATTGTGCGCGGGCTGAAGGAAGGGGATACCGTGATCCTTTCCGATATGTCACGCTACGAAAATGTGGATCGCATCCGGCTGGAGCGATAACTTCCGGAATTCAATCAACGAGGAGAGAAAACACTGTGCCGACTGGACAAACGCTGATCAAGCTGGAAAACGTTACCAAGATTTTCTACACCGACGAAGTTGAGACACACGCGCTCTCCGGCATCCACCTGGATATCAATAAGGGCGAGTATGTGTCCATCGCTGGACCTTCCGGGTGCGGCAAATCAACGCTGCTTTCCATCATCGGCCTCCTGGATTCACCGACAGACGGTTCCTACGTGCTCAACAACCGGACGGTCCAGGGGCTGGATTTCTCGGACCGGGCGCGGATCCGCAACCAGGAAATCGGTTTCATCTTCCAAAGCTTCAACCTGATTGGCGATCTCACCGTGTACGAGAACGTGGAGCTTCCCCTGACGTATCGGTCCATGTCCTCGCCGGAGCGCAAGAAGCGCGTGCAGGAGTCGCTTGAAAAAGTCGGCATGGCGCACCGCATGCGGCACTATCCATCCCAGCTCTCCGGCGGCCAGCAGCAACGCGTGGCCGTGGCCCGCGCCTTGGCTGGATCTCCCTCGATCCTGCTGGCGGACGAACCTACCGGAAACCTTGACTCCCGCAACGGCGAAGCTGTGATGGAACTTCTGCAGCAGTTGCACCGCGAAGGCGCCACCATTTGCATGGTGACGCACGATTCCCGCTTTGCCAAACACGCGGAACGCACCATCCACCTGTTCGACGGCAAAGTGGTCGAGGAAACCGAAGCGGCCAAACAGGCGGAGATGGCTTAAGATCGCCGGCCAGCCGAGGCACAAGACCCATCATGGTCGCAAGACACAGCACCCCGTGGCTGTGCTTGCGGCCATACTTCATGATTGACGTCAGCATTTTTCGCCGGATGCAAGCCCTTCTTCCCGGACAACACTCCAAATCCACGCCGTAAGAAGAGCTTGCCGCAGTTTGTCCGGGGCGTATCATGGAGTCGCCGCTGGAAACCCGGCAGAGAGCTGATGACCACCAGCAATCCCGCAGACCGCCTCGACTCCTGGAAGGAAATCGCCGCTTACCTGCGGCGGGACGTGCGCACGGTCCAGCGCTGGGAGAAGAAAGAAGGCCTTCCGGTTTACCGTCACCAGCATGACAAGCTGGGTTCCATCTATGCTTTTCGCGCGGAAGTGACGCAGTGGTTTAGCTCGCGGCAGCAATCTAGTCCGGCCGCAGCCGGCGACAAGACCAAACTGGCCGTTCTACCGTTCCAAAACCTGAGCGGACGCGGTGAAGACGACTACTTCAGTGACGGCCTCACCGAAGAGATGACGACCCAGATCACGCGCTTGCAGCCGGCCGAACTTGCCGTGATTGCCAGCTCGACCGCCGAACACTACGATTCGACCAAGAAATCGCTGGAACAGATGAAGCGTGATTTGGGCGTGGATTACGTTCTTGAGGGCAAAGTTCGTCGTGCCGGGAAACGAGTGCGCATTACCGCCCGCCTCAGCGAAGTGCAGGATCAGACGCAAATGTGGGCGGAGACCTATGACCGTGACTTGAGCGACGTCCTGGGGGTGCAAGCCGAGATCGCTCAAGCCATCGCCCGGGAGATTCATCTCGCGCTCAACCTTTCCGAGACCACGCGCCTCTCCGGCATGCAGCGGGGACAAGTGCGAGTGCAACCCGCTGCTTATGATGCTTACCTGAAAGCCCGGTATCACCTGCACACCATGTCTCCCGGCGGCATTCGCAAGAGCATTGAGGATTTTGAACGCGCCATCCAGCTTGACCGGTCTTATGCGCCGGCGCATGCGGGGCTGGCCGGCGCGTGGGCGCTCCTGGCCATCGCGCCGTTCGACGTTCTTCCGCCCCACGAAGCCATGCCCAAGGCGGAAGCGGCCGCGCGCACGTCGCTGGAACTGGACGAAGGACTGGCTGAGGCGCACGCCGCTCTAGCCCTGGTCCAACATCACTATCATTGGAAGTGGAAGGAAGCCGAAGCAGCTTACAAGCGGGCCATCGAGATCAATCCCGGCTACGCCGCCGCTCACCTTTGGTATTCGTGGCTGCTGTTGGCGCTGGACAAGCGCGAAGAAGCGTTGCAGGAAATCGAACGGACCATGCTCATTGTCCAGGAAACAGACCCGCGCCGGCTCGTAGCTGTCCACGCCACCCGGGCGCTAGCCTACTACTTCGAGCGCGAGTTCGAACGCGCGGTCGAGGAGTGCGAAAAGGCGCTGCAATTGGATCCCGGCCATTTCATGCTGCACTACATTCTTGGCCGGGCTTACCGGCGGCTTGGCCAGAGCGCAAAAGCCATTGCCCAGTTGAAAGCTGCCAAGAAGTCCTCCGGCGACATACCTTTGGTGGATGCCGTGCTGGGCTTGGCCTATGCCGTCAGCGGGCAGAAAGAGCAGGCGCAAAAGGTTGTCGATACGCTCAAAGCCTCGGCGCGCAAGCGCTATATACCGCCAACCTACTTCGGCATTCTTTATGCGGGCTTGGGCGACAAGGATCAGACGCTGGTCTGGCTGGAAAAGGCCTTCCGGGAGCGCGCCGACCTGCTGACCTGGCTGAACGTGGAACCTATGATGGACGACGTTCGCTCCGACCCGCGCTTTCAAGACTTGATCCGGCGGATTGGCCTGGTGCAGTAGTCATCCAGCGTTTTCTTGGCCTCCTCCGCGGAACCGCAAAGACAAGGCAAGGCAGCTCTACCTTGACATAGACGTATATTGCATAGCAATATATCGACATGAAAAACGCCTCCTCTCGCATGCTGGACCGCGAACTGAAGAAGGGAAGCGCCGAGCTACTGCTGCTCTCTCTGCTGGAAGCCCGTGCGAGACACGGGTACGAGATCAGCAAGCTGATCGAAAGCGAGTCCGCCGGCGTGCTCAGCTTCAACGTCGCGTCTTTGTATCCTTTGCTGTACCGTCTCGAAAAACGCGGTTGGATTCACGGGCGCTGGGTGGACAAGGCCGGCCAGCGCCGCCGGCGCTACTACCAACTGACCGCGCCGGGCAGAAAGGTCCTCCGCGCCCAGCGCAGCAATTGGAAAGCGTTTGTGACGGCCATCAGCCGGATTGCAGGAGTTCGCTATGCCTGATTGGAGAGAGGAAATCCGCCAGCGTCTCGGCGCCCTGGATCTTGACCCATCGCGCGAGGCCGAAATCATCGAAGAACTTAGCGGGCATGCCGCTGACCGTTATCAGGAGCACCTCCGCCGGGGTTTGACCGAAGAGGACGCGTACCAGCGAACTCTGGCAGAGCTGTCCGACGTCCAATTGCCGGCAAGCCTGCTCCAGGTTGCGATGATTCCCAAGGGCCGGTTCAGCCGGCGATTTCCTTTCCCGGCACGCATCCTAGCCAAGTACTGGAAGCTGAGTGCGGTGGCGGTGCTCTCTCTGGCCATTGCTATCGCTGCCAGTGTGGCCGGGCTGAGCGTCTTTAACGCTCTGCTGCTGCGGCTGCCGGCTGCGGCATCGCCGTCCGCCTTGGTGACTCTGTACGAGAGTTCGCCTGCCGATCCCATGCAGCAGGTTTCTTTCGCCGAGTACAAGTTTTATCGCGACAACAACCAGGTCTTCTCCGGCCTGGCTGCTTTCGACTACGGCATCAGCGTGCTGTCTTTGAACTACGGCAACCGCAGTGAAACTGCCGTTGCCAGCACGGTTTCTGAAAGCTACTTTCAGGTCCTCGGCGTGCGTCCCTTCGCCGGCAGGTTCTTGTCCGGCGATGACTCCGTTCCCAAGGCGGAAGTTGTCCTGAGCTATACATTCTGGCAGCGACTGGGGGAGGATCCGCAAATGGTCGGCAAGACCCTGCAAATCAGCGGCCGCGAAGTGCTGGTGGCCGGTATCGCTCCCAAGAATTTCTTGGGGACGGTGGCCGGATTCTCCATTGACCTGTGGGCGCCAATCCGGATCGACCAGGCCATCGGTACCAACCGCATGCAAGGACTTGAGGACCGCAATAGCCGCTGGCTTACACCCATTGGCCGCCTTAAGCCGGGCTTCAATCGGTTCCAGGCACAAGCCGATGTGGGCCGGCTCGCCGCGCGCATGGCTCAAGATTTTCCCAAAACGAACAAGGACTACTCAGCCGCGGTAGTCCCGGCTTCCATGCTGCCCGCCGGGCAGCGCGGCTTGGCGAAGATGTTTTCCTGGGCGGTGATGGGAATTGTTCTTCTGGTCTTGCTGGCCGCGTGCACCAACGTAGTCAATTTGCTGCTGGGACTGGCGACCGCCCGGCGGCAGGAAATGCTTATCCGGGCCGCGCTGGGAGCTACGCGGGGCAAACTGGTTCGCCAGCTCCTACAGGAGAGCATTTTGCTTTCCTCGGTCAGCGGCTTGTTTGGATTTTTGCTGGCTTATGCCGGTCTGCAACGGCTTTTTGCTTTTCGGCCCGTGATCTTGAACGGCCTTCCGCCCCTGTTGCTCGATTTTCGCCCGGACCTCCGCGTTGCAGCCCTCACCATTGCAGTGATTCTGGCGGTGACGCTCGCCGTTGGCCTGGTGCCTGCTCTTTATGCTTCCATTCCTAATCTGGCCGGCGCACTGAACGGCGAAATCGCCGTAGGTGGAACTCGCAAGCGCAGCGCACGCAACATTCTTGTGGCGATCCAAACGGCGGTATGCACGCTGGTCCTGGTAGGTGCCGGACTGTGCTGGCGGAGCCTGGAACAACTCAAGCGCGTCCCGCTCGGATTTTCTGCACGCAACCTCGTGTTCGCCACCCTTGCGGAAAGCAAGGAGTACACTCCGGAGCAAAGAGAGACGCTCTACGCGGACACCCGTCAAGAAGTTGCGGCGCTTCCCGGGGTGAGCGCGGTGACATTTGCCACGTCCCTGCCTTTGAGCCAGAACGGTCCACCCGATCGCGCTGCTCCCGAAGGGCAGGAGAATGCGAAAGATAACTGGTCAACCGTGGCCTACTCTTTGGTTGAAGGTGATTACTTCTCCATACTGGACCTTCCATTGCTCGCCGGGCGTGCGTTTGATTCGCGCGACAGCGAGCACAGCCCCGAAGTGATCGCCATCAATCGCACTCTAGCGCGGAAGTACTGGCCCGACCACAATCCGCTCGGCAAGCGTCTCCGGATCCAAAACGGCAACCGCCTGGTACAAGTGATTGCGGTAATCGGGGACAGCAAATACGACGATCTCGATGAACCGCTGACGCCGTATATGTATTTTGCCCTGAGCCAGCACAAGCGCGACGTCAGTGGCTTGACTCTGGTAGCCCGTACCGGCGGCGATCCTCGCTTGTGGATGGAACCGGTGCGCGGCATCATCCACAAACTGGATCCTTCCATCGTTTGCCTCATGGAGACCATGGAAGGCCAGATCAACCTGTCATTGCTGCTGCCGCGGATCATCTTTGGCTGTGTGAGCGGCTTCGGATTGCTGGCGCTCATGCTCTCCATGGCCGGAATCTACGCTACAACCTCTTACTCAGTGAGCGAGCGCAAGAAGGAAATCGGCATCCGCATCGCGCTGGGAGCGCAGCCGCGTCAGGTGCTGGCCGCACTGTTGCGCCAGGCCGTCCTAGTCACGAGCATTGGCCTGGGCGTAGGGTTGGGCCTGGGAGTGGCGATGTCGGCCCTACTCAGGTCGTTGCTCTATGGGATACATCTGGTAGAGCTGACTGTGTTGCTCGGCGTTATTGTCTTGACGGCATCGATTGCGCTGGTGACGGCCTATTTGGCGGCGCGCCCTTGGACAAGGATCGATCCATTGGAGGCAGTGCGCCACGTGTGAGCGCAAGTCCGCGTTGCCGCAGGAAATCGTGCATCAGCACCATTTCTACAGTTGGTGTAGCCCGCCGCATCCCTTAGCCAGGCTTAAAGCCCTACCTATTCAAAAAAGACTGCTTTCGCGGCCATAAATGGCCGCTCTTCCACCCGTGCGAGGGAAACAGCAACCTTGGAACCGCCCTGGCAATTCATGCGCGGTACAGATCGGCATTACTCTTGACTCATCGAATTTCCGCGTGCCTTGGTGTCTGGCCGCCCGGATCGAGTCTCTCGCGGAACGGCCAGCCGGCGATAAAGGGCCGTTACCTCGCCCACAATACCGCGGCGGAAGATAAGCACGCAGATAATGAAGATCGCGCCGATGATCACGGCAACAAAGGAGCCAACTTTGTCGGAAAGTCTGTCCTCCAGGGCGGTGATGGAAAAAGCTCCTACGATCGGCCCGTAGACGCTACCCGTACCGCCCAGCAAACTCATCAGCACCACGTCACCGGAGGTGTGCCAGTCCGCGTCCGTCAACGTGACGAAGGTGAAGACGATGGCCTTGGTCGCTCCGGCCAGGCCGGACAGCGCCGCCGAGATTACGAACGCCAGTATCTTGTAGCGATTCACGTCATAACCCAGGGAAATCGCCCGCGGTTCATTTTCGCGAATTGCTTTGAGCACCTGGCCGAATGGAGAACGGATGGTGCGGCGGATCAGCAGCACTCCGAAAATGAAGATGGCCAGAACCACGTAGTAAAGCGTCCGGTCGTTTTCCAGGTTTATCACCCAGAACAGGCGGCCGCGCGGGATCGCCTGTAGTCCGTCTTCACCGCCGGTGAAGGAGGCTTGCAGGTACAGGAAATACACCAGTTGCGCCAG
>DATDGY010000039.1:0-25587 GCA_036521855.1 Candidatus Angelobacter sp. | reverse complement strand
CAAGGATCGCATCGAGAGGGCGCAAAAAGAGATTGATACCATGCTGCCGGAGCATGACCAGTACGTGGTGACCACCAGCGAGTTTGTCGCGATCCGAAGTCATCTCCAGGAATTGAAGGGCCAAAAACCGAAACTGGGCGCGGAACAGCACAGCGCCAACAAGCCGGTGCTGCACCGCAGGGAACCGGAGGGATCAGTCCCCACCACGGACGATAACGGTCCCAAGCTGCAGCCCAGGTAGTCGCTTCGAGCCTGCTGCTCTCCCTCCGAGGGTTTGGTGATACCATGCTTCTCGGAGAAGGGATCATGGATCCTGCGCGGTTCTTCGTCGTGCTGCAACTCATAGTAACGATCTTCCTCGTGGCGCTGCTTTGGAGCCTGTACGCGCGCCTTCGCAAGCAGGAGTTCTTTCGCTGGTGGGCCTGGGCGTGGACGGCCTCCGCCGCGTTTCTTGCTCTCGGCGTGCTGATCTTCCGGCTAGGGCCTGCGTGGACGTCGCTCAAGAACGCGGCAGTCTCATTGGCCATGCTCTCCGGCTTCCTGCAAGCTGCTCTCCTGCTGTTTGGAGCGTGGAGCTTGCGTTTCCCTGGGATGCTGTCGCGGCGATGGCTCAAGTGGGGGACCGTTTCGGCGCTGGCCGCCTGCGCATTGAGCCTTTTGCTGGCCCGGCTGTGGTATGCGCGTCCGGACGTGAGTTACGTGTTGCGTTCCGCGCCGCGTATGATCGCGCTGGCCGCGGCCTTGTTATGCTGCGCTGCGTTGTTCTTTGGGCAATGGCGCAAAAGCCGAGCGTCAGCGGCCGCGATCAGCGGTGGTTTCTGTCTCCTTTACGGCATCAACCAAGGCTTCTATGCGCTGGATCTGATCCGCCGTCTGATCGTCGGCCCCCAGGCATCTCCCCCTCCCTACTTCGAGGTCTCGGTGCGCGCATATTCAATTTTAGGGGCGCTGGATGTCGTGTACGTTTCCGGAATCTGTCTGGGCATGGTGCTGCTCCTGGTGGAAGAGCACCGCCGGGCGGAGCTGGCGTTGCTGGAGTCCGCGAGTTACAGCCGCGAAATAACAGCCAACAACGCCGTGCTGCAGGCGGAGATTCACGACCGCGAGCGGATACAACGGATCCTCGCGGAAAGCGAAGCCAAGTTCCGTCTCGTAGCCGAGACGGTTGCCTGCGGTATCTGGATCCATCAAGACGGGCATCTGCGCTACTTCAATCCTCAGTGTGAGGCGATCACAGGATATAGCCGCCAGGAACTGGCCGGCATTGACATATGGCAACTCGTCCATCCCGACTCTCGCGAGTCCGTCCGGGAGCGAGGTGAGGCGAGATTACTGGGCGAGAACGTGCCCTCGCGCTACCAATTCAGGATCCTGACCCGGGCCGGCAAAACCCGGTGGCTGGACTTTAGCGCGACCATGATTCAATACGAAGGGCGGGCTGCCGTTCTAGGGACCGCATTCGACATAACCGAGGCCAAACGCGTCGAGCATCAAATCAGGGAACGCACGGAATACCTGCAGGCCCTGATCTCGAACAATCCGCTCGGCATTGCTGTCATGGACGCCGACCATCGCGTGCAGCTCTGCAATAAGGCCTTCGAACAAATGTTCTCGTACTCGCTGAACGATCTGGAGGGAGCGAACCTCGATCACTTTATCGCGCCTGAAATCGAGGAAGCAGCCGAGTTTACCCGGCGTCTTCAGAACGGCGAGAGCGTTCATGCAACCACGCGAAGATACCGAAAGGGCGGGAGCCCCGTCGATGTGGAACTCCACGGAGTGCCCATGTCCCTGGATGGCCGATTGGTGGGCTGCTACGGCATCTACCAGGACATCACGGATCGAAAAAAGGCGGAAGAGAGCCTCAGGAACCTGACTTTCCGGGTCATCCAGATCCAGGAGGAGGAACGGGCCCGCATCGCGCGCGAACTGCATGATGACGTCAGCCAGCGCTTGGGCGTGCTTACCTTCCAACTCGACCAGGTGTTGCAGGATTCCTTGCAGACAGGGTCGTCTTCCAGCCGGCAACTGGTCGCGCTGTCGACCATTGCACACCAACTGTGCGCAGACATCCAACATCTCACCCGCCATCTTCACCCTTCTCATGTCGAAATTGCCGGCCTGGTCTCTGCGGTGTCGGGATTTTGCGTGGAGTATGCCCAGCAGAACGGGTTCGAAGTCGAATTTTCCCACAGCCAGGTTCCGGACACGCTGCCGCAAGAGGTGAAGCTATGTCTCTACCGCGTCGTCCAGGAAGCGATCCGCAACGCGCAGAAGCACAGCGGTGTTCGCTACGTACGGGTTGAACTGACTGGGAGTCCAGAAGCCATCCGTGTGTGCGTCGCGGACGCCGGAAAGGGATTCGAGCCGGCTTCGGCGTGGCCGTTTGATGGTCTAGGCCTGGTAAGCATGACGGAACGCGTGAAGAGTCTGGGCGGCCGGTTCTCGGTGCAGTCGCGACTGGGGGGCGGAACTACCGTAGAAGCCTCCATTCCCCTCGCCAAAAGGGCGGCTGCGAGCTAGGTTTGATTTTAAGAGCGTTGTAGCGGCCTTCTAAGCTCGAGCTGGATCAATCTTTTCCGCGTCCACTCCAAGTTCTTGCAAGGCTTTTTGCGCGCGTTGCGGATCGAACTTGCCGTCTCGGGCCAGCCGCGATAGGGCCGCCGCGGCGATCGACTCAGCATTGATTTCGAAGTGCCGGCGCAAATGTTGCCGGTTATCGCTGCGGCCAAACCCGTCCGTCCCCAGCGACACGAGGCGCGTCCCCAGCCACGGCGCCAACTGGTCAGGCACGGCCTTCAGGTAGTCACTGGCGGCAATGATGGGTCCATCGGCGTTAGCATCATTCAGCGTGGTCACGATATAGGGTTGTTTTGCCTTTTCTGCGGGATGCAGACGGTTCCAGCGCTCTACCGCCAGACCATCACGGCGCAGCTCGTTATAACTGGTCAAGCTCCATACGTTGGCCTGCACGCTGTATTTTTCCGCGAGAATATTCTGGGCCCGCAAGGCCTCATTGAGAATCGGACCGCTGCCGAACAATTGCACCGCGGCCTTACCCGCCGTCGCGTTTTTGTATTTGTAGATTCCGCGGACGATCCCTTCACGGCTGCCCTCCGGCATCTCCGCCATAGCGTAATCTTCGTTGTAAAGCATGATGTAGTAGAAGCGGTCTTCGCCCTGCTGATACATGCGGCGAAGGCCGTCCTGTACGATCACGGCGATCTCGTACACGAAGGCCGGATCATAGGTGGCGCAGGTGGGGACCACGCTGGAGAGCACCAGGCTATGACCGTCTTGATGCTGCAAGCCTTCCCCGAGCAAAGTGGTTCGTCCGGCGGTTCCGCCCATCAGAAAGCCTTTGCCGCGCGCGTCGGCGAAGGCCCAAATCAGGTCGCCGATCCGCTGGAAGCCGAACATGGAGTAGTAGGTGAAGAAGGGAACCATAGGCACGCCGTAATTTGAATAAGCAGTGCCGGCGGCGGTGAACGACGCCATGGAGCCCGCCTCGGTGATTCCTTCTTCCAGGATCTGACCGTCTTTTTCTTCGCGGTAGTAGAGAAGCATGTCCTGGTCATGCGGTTTGTAGAGCTGGCCCTGGCTGGCATAGATGCCGACCTGGCGGATGATGGACTCCATGCCGAAGGTCCGGGCTTCATCGGGGATGATGGGGACCACCAGCTTGCCGATCTTCGCATCCTTCATCATGTTGCGCAGCATGCTGACGAAACCCATGGTGGTGGAGACGGCACGGCCCTTGGATCCGGCCAGCGACTCCGAGAAGAATTCCAGAGGTGGAGCTTCAAACTTTGGCGTGGTGACGTTACGCGTCGGGGTGTACCCGCCGAGTTCGCGGCGGCGTTCCTGGAGATAGCTCATCTCCGGACTGTCCTTGGGTGGGAGATAAAGCGATCCCTCTTTGGCGGCTTTTTCCGGAATCGGTATCTCAAAGCGCGAGCGGAAGGCCACCAGCGCGTCATCGGTCATCTTCTTTTCCTGATGGGTAGCGTTGCGCGCCTGGGCTGACCCCAAGCCATAGCCCTTGATGGTCTTGGCCAGGATCACCGTCGGGGCGCCGCGATGCTCCGCCGCCCGCTTGTAGGCGTTATAAACCTTCTGTGGATCGAGTCCGCCGCGTTGCAAGCGGAAGACCTCGTCATCGGTCATGTTCGCGACCAGTTCCAGGGTTTCCGGGTACTTTCCGAAGAAATGCTCGCGCACAAAGGCGCCGTCTTTGGCCTTGAAAGTCTGGTATTCGCCGTCCACGCATTCTTCCATGCGCTTCAGCAGCATGCCTGATTGGTCGCGAGCCAGCAGCGGGTCCCAGTTCGAGCCCCAGATCACCTTGATCACGTTCCAGCCGGCGCCGCGGAAGGCCGACTCCAGCTCATTGATGATTTTTCCGTTGCCGCGGACCGGGCCATCCAGCCGCTGCAGATTGCAGTTGACGACAAAGATCAGGTTGTCCAGCTTCTCGCGCGAGGCCAGCGTAAGTTGCGAGCCCATGGCTTCGGGCTCATCGGTCTCGCCATCGCCTACAAAAGCCCACACCTTGCGCGGTGTCTCGGGGATGATGCCGCGATGCTCCAGGTAACGCATGAAGCGGGCCTGGTAAATGGCGTTGAGCGGCCCCAACCCCATCGAAACGGTGGGGAAGCGCCAGAAGTCGGGCATCAGCCAGGGATGGGGGTAAGAAGCTAGCCCTGGTGTTTCGCGCAGCTCATGGCGAAAATTTTCGACCTGCTGCTGGGTGAATCGCCCTTCAAGAAACGCCCGCGCATAAACGCCGGGCGAAGCGTGTCCCTGAAAATAGACAAAATCCCCGGGCTGGTCGCCATAGTGGGCATGAAAGAAGTGGTTGAAGCCAACTTCCAAAAGCGTGGCCAGCGAAGAGAAGGTCGAGATGTGGCCGCCGATTCCCGGATCTTTCTTGTTCTGGCGATGCACCATGGCCATCGCATTCCAGCGGATCAAGCTCTTGATGCGCCGCTCCAGCGCGCGGTCGCCGGGATACGGAAATTCCTCGCTGACAGGAATGGTATTGACGTAGGGCGTATTCAACTGGATCGGAAGATCCACGCCGGCGGCGCGCGCACGGCGCGTCAGGGCATCGAGCAACCGCGCCGCGCCACTTGGGCCTTGCTCGTCAACGACTTGGTCAAAAGCTTCAACCCACTCCTCGACTTCCTGATAGTCAGGCTCAACAGCCGCGGGTGGCTGGCCATTCACAATGCTGGTGGTCATATTAATAAGTATGCGCTAAGCGCGGCCGCATGCCAACTGACCAGTTACCCCAAGACACACAGAAACTACAAGGTCTCCGTAAGCATGATCGTCCGCAATTCAACTGGCGGTTGCGAGCCGGGAAGCCTCTGTCTCATCTTGAGGCTGCTGCTCGGTGTGATCCTGAGGTGGCTGCGCCGACCGCCGGGAAGCTTCTACCGCTTTGTCGAGTTGTTGCCTGAAGCGTTGCGAAAGCCTGTGCTTCCATTTGTCCGACCACAAGTGCTTCTGCTCCAGGTAAGCTTCCATCCGGGCGATGGGGTCTGTGGCTTGATCGAGCTGCACAGAGTCTGACCGGCGGCTGGAAGAGTCGGTCTCAAATTGGCTGCCCCAACGATAGGTCTGACATTCGATCAGAGCAGGTCCGTGTCCTTGACGGGCCCGACGGATGGCTTCCTGCGCAACGCGATAAACGGCTACCACATCATTGCCATCCACGGTAAATGCAGGGATCGGCTGCACAATCGCTGCCGAATCGTCTGCGAGCCGGCTTAGCCTGGCGCTGACCGACCCGTCTCCCGCGTTGTTGTGCACGATATGCACGATCGGTAACTTGTGCGCAGCAGAAAAACATACCGCGTCGCGCCAGAAGCCCAGGGAGGCCGAGTCATCGCCGGAGAAGGCCACGGCCACCCTGGCCTTCCCATGCCTCTTCAGGGACCAGGCCACGCCGGTGACAAGGTTGAGCTGTGCGCTCACCGCAAACGCGGGCGCGACCATGGTCTGGGGAAATTGGCTGCGGTTTCGCGCAAGGACTCTTCCGTTGGGGCCGGCCTGGCGCGCATAGAGCTGGGCAAACACCGCTCTCAGCGGCGTGCCCCGGATGAAGAAAGCGATGAGATCGCGTCGTCCGGGAGCAACACAGTCGTCGGCGAGAAGGTCGATGAGCGCACCGACCTCGGCGGCTTCCGTTCCAGTGGCGGCGCCCAAGTCCCCGGCAAGCCTGCCTTCCTTGACCAGAGAACGCGCTCTTTCCGCGGCCATGCGGCACCCCAGCATGGTCGTATAGAGTTGCCGGAGCTTGTCTGAATCGAGCGGGATCGGGTTTTGCTTCGCGAGCTTGCTTCGGCTCGCTCTGGCCGCCCTTGCCACGTTTTGTCTGCGAGCGCGTTTGGACCTGCGGAGCATAGTCATCTGAGTTGCGTCGCTTTCATCTTACCCGCAAACGTGAACCGACTGAAAGATACGACAGGGCAATTTCTTTTTTCGTGCCGCAAATGACATTGTGCATGTTTGTCTCCAATATTCGTTGCCGGTTTTCAACAATGCGGTGAAAAACGATGTGGAAAAAACCCGAGTTATCAGAGTAACCCTGCGCCAGAATCGCGTTTTTCGCGCTTTGCACTGAATCAGGTGCGAATATTAATAGTGTGTGAAATTCTTAGTGGAGCGCCAACGGGAGGAACCTCGAGCAGGTCGAGGCTGAATTGCCTTGCCGGCAAGGACGGCGTAAGATCAGCGTCCTGAAGAGGCGAGCGCGTGAGAAGTCCCTGGCAAAACTACCACCCCACTAGCTTAGCCAGCCTGGAACTGAGAGGCCATGAAGGTCCGCATTGACAAGCTTCTGGTAGAACGCGGCCTGACGGGGTCGCGTGAGCGAGCCCAGGCTATGGTTCTGGCCGGCAAGGTTTTGGTCAATCGGCAGAAGGTGGAAAAAGCCGGCGCCAGCGTCTCCGCGGATGCGGAGATCCGGTTGCTGGGCGAGGATCTCAAGTATGCCAGTCGTGGCGGCCTGAAGTTGGAAGGCGCGCTCCAACACTGGAAGATCGATCTCGCCGGGCGAACCTGCATGGACGTGGGTGCTTCCACGGGCGGCTTCACCGACTGCATGCTGCAACAAGGCGCCGCCCAAGTGGTTGCCGTGGACACGGGCTACGGACAAATTGCGGCGCGGCTTCGCTCCGAAGCGCGTGTCAAGTTGTTGGAGAGAACCAACGCGCGCTACTTGACCGCGGAACGGCTGCACGAGGCCGCGCCAGGCGGGGCGGTATCGTTCATCGCCATCGACGTCTCTTTCATCTCTGTTACACTCATCCTCCCGGCGGTCCTGCGGTCTACATTCGCGCACCCGGCGCCACAGCGGCGTGAGCTGGTGGTGCTGGTCAAGCCCCAGTTCGAGGTTGGACGAAAGCTGGTAGGCAAGGGCGGCATTGTGCGCAGCCAAGAGGCGCAGAATGATGCCGTGGAAAAAGTACGGGCGGCGGTAGCTCGCCTCGGCGGGCGCAACCTGGAGATCATCGAGTCGCCGATCCTGGGTGCGGAAGGCAACCGGGAGTTTCTCCTGCACGCGGAATTCTGATGAAACGAGCATCCATTATCTCCAAGCCGGGAAAGCCTGAACTGGGAAGAGTTGCGGGCGAAGTTGGGCAATGGCTGCGGACCCATGGCTACTCGGTTACGGCGGATTCGGCGGCGCGTGAATTTTGTCCTGAGTGCGAGCCGGCGGAGAGGGACCAGGTGGTAGAGAAGCGCCCGGACTTTGTCGTGGTCCTGGGCGGCGACGGCACCTTACTCTCCGCCGCGCGAAGCGTCGCCGAGGCCGGCATACCTATTCTTGGCATCAACCTCGGGTCGCTCGGTTTCCTGACCGAAACCAGACAGGACGAAATTGCCCAGGCGCTCGCCGACGTGGATGCCGGCCGATGCGAACTCAGCCTGCGCTCCATGCTGCACTGCGAGGTGCTGCGCAAAGGCAAATTCGTGGCGAATTATGACGCGCTCAATGACATTGTGATGAACCAGCGCGCCGTGGCCCGCATCACCGAATTCGAAGTGCGGGTCAATGGAACCTTCGTCTCCAACTACCAGGCCGATGGTCTGATCGTCGCCACTCCTACCGGCTCGACCGCATATTCGCTGGCCGCGGGCGGGCCTATTCTGGCGCCTAACGTTCCCGGGTTTGTCATCACGCCGGTCGCCTCCCACGCCCTCACCAACCGTCCTCTGGTCGTGCAGGACGATGCCGTGGTCGAGATTCGGCTGACGGTCACACGGGAGCAGGGTTACCTGACGATCGACGGGCAGCAAGGCGTCCCCCTTGAGGAAGGCGACATTGTCCAATGCAGGAAATCGGATTTGAAGGTGAAGCTGTTCAAGCTTCCCAACCGAACGTTCTTTCAAGTCCTGCGCGCGAAACTCAAATGGGGTGAGAGATAACGAAGACGGCCATGAATTCACGCCGACTCTTGCTGTCGTTCCTCGGGACCTTATGGCTTCTTCTCTCTGGCGGCGTCCCGGCCCAGTCCAAGCCCGCCGCGGACCTGATCGTTACCAACGCAAGAATTTGGACGGTGGATAAAGCTCGCCCTCAGGCCGAAGCGCTGGCGGTTCTTGGCGAGCGCATTGTGGCCGTAGGCAGCGCCGCTGAGGTGGATGCCTGGCACGGTCCTCAGACCAAAGTGCTCGATGCTCACGGCAAGCTATTGCTTCCCGGCTTCAACGATGCCCATGTCCACTTTGTGGATGGAGGCAGCCATCTTCAAGAGGTTCAATTGAAGGACGCGGCCTCGCCCGAAGAATTCGCGCGCAGGATTGGGGAACGCGTAAGAACCACGCCCAAGGGCGAATGGATCACCGGCGGCGATTGGGACGAACAAAAATGGTCTCCGCCAAATCTGCCCACCAAGGAACTGGTCGATCCGGTCACGCCAGAGACGCCAGTCTGGGTGAACCGCTATGACGGCCACGAGTCTCTGGCCAATTCGGTAGCCTTACGGCTAGCCAATATCACCGCCAAGACCGCCGACCCTCCCGGCGGACAGATTGTGCGCGATGCCCAGGGCAATCCCACGGGCGTGCTGCGCGATGCGGCGCAAGGCCTGGTCGATAAGGTCGTGCCGCCCCTGACGCATGCGCAGCGCTTGCGCGCCATCCGTCAGGCCCTGGAGCATGCGGCTTCGCTCGGTGTGACCAGCGTCCAGCACATGAACCCGCTGTACGACGACATAAAGATCTACGCCGAACTTCAGGACAAAGGCGAGCTGACGGCACGGATCTACGCTGCGCCGATGGAGACCGACTGGAAAGACCAGGCCAAGATCGGCATCCGCCGCGCGTTCGGGACGCCGCTCTTGCGCATGGGCGCCGTGAAGGGTTACGCCGACGGCTCACTTGGCTCCGAGACGGCCTACTTCTTCGATCCCTATACTGACGATCCCAAGAGCTACGGCCTGCTGAGCGACGAAATGCATCCGCCCTCGGCCATGCTGCAGCGGCTCAAAGGCGCCGACGCCGCTGGCTTGCAGCTCTGCATTCACGCCATTGGCGACCGCGGTATTTCCATGATCCTCGACATGTTTGAACAGATCGAGAAAGCCAACGGTAAACGCGATCGCCGCTGGCGCATTGAACATTCGCAGCATATGGCGGCCAAGGATTTTGCGCGCTATGCGAGGTTGGGCGTGATTGCGTCCGTCCAGCCGTATCACGCCATCGATGACGGGCGCTGGGCGGAGAAGAGAATTGGCCCGGAGCGAATCAAGCGGACCTATGCCTTCCGCACTTTCCTCAACAGCGGCGTCCGCCTGGCTTTCGGGACCGACTGGTCCGTGGCCCCGCTCAGCCCTATGTGGTCAATCTACTCGGCCGTCACCCGGGCCACGCTCGACGGCAAAAACCCGGATGGCTGGGTCCCCGAACAAAAATTGACGGTCGCCGAGGCAGTGGAAGCCTACACCATGGGTTCAGCGTATGCCGAGTTTCAGGACAAGGAGAAAGGCTCCATCACCACCGGCAAGCTGGCGGATTTTGTGCTCCTCAGCGACGACATCTTCAAGATCCCTCCGGTTGCGATCAAGAACGTGAAAGTAGAAGCAACCTATCTGGGCGGGAAACTGGTGTACGGCGGGCTGGAGTGATGTGCCCGGCGACACCAGGGCTCTAAAGCCCATTCTCTAAACGCATCCTTACACGGCCCTGAAGGGCCGTTCTTCCACTATTTCTTCGCGCTCTCGCGCGAAGAACAAATGTTTTGGGGGTGAAACAGCGGCCATGTCATGGTTGCGAAGGACGATTTCTAATATCTCCCGATCAACTTTTTCTCTGCGCTTGGGCGCGGAGAACGGATGGAAGAGCGGCCATTCATGGCCGCGCAACAGGATCGCTTGGATACGCGCTTTAGCGCTGGTGGTGCAAGGCCGGTTTGGCAACCACGGCGTCAGTCCTTCCGTTAAGCAGCCTTAATCAAAAAATCATCTGCTATTCATCTTTCAGGAAACCAGAGCTGCTATCAGTTATGGCGGCCTGTACGTCGCGGTTGCCTGGTCCTGAAACCGTACCCGCGTACCCCGCCAAACTTAATATCTGGGAGGTTTATCAATGTCGCACGCTAAATGGCTACGTACGCTTGGTGTATTTGCCCTTTCGATTGCACTGGGCAGCTTGAACGCCAGCGCAGAGCACCTCAAGAAGGTCTTCGTGATCGCTATGGAAAACCATAACTGGACCCAGCCGACCAACCAGTTTTCCGGCCCAATCCAGCAGATCTTTCAAAACCCGAACGCGCCGTTTATCAACAGCCTTGTAAACGGAACCGCGGGTGCTGTCAGCAAGCAGGTGGCCTACGCCACGAACTACCGCAACGCTCTGGCGACGGCTAGCGGCAACAACCCCCACATTCATCCGTCCGAGCCTAACTACCTCTGGGCGGAAGCCGGCACCAATTTTGGAATATTCAACGACTCTGACCCCTTCTCACCGCAGTCTGGTACTGGGGCGATCCAGAACCAGGACAATCAACTGCACCTTGTCCGTCTCCTGAGCCACTGCGGAATATCGTGGAAGTCCTACCAGGAAGACATCGACCTCACCCCAGACGGCACTTCCCTTGACAACACTGTCCTGCCCCAGAGTCTATGGACCTCTCCGATCAAGAGCTTCTCTGGAAACTTTGTCATCGGCACGAATCAATTCAACGGCTCGACGCAATTTAACTACGCCGTGAAGCACAATCCTCAGGCGTTCTTCACCGACAGCAACGGCGGCAACGACACTACCACGGCGAATCCCGAGCGCCTGCAGTACGCGCCTCTGCAGCAGTTGTTTACCGATCTGAAGAACAACACCGTGGCCGACTACAACTGGATCACGCCGGACCAGTTCAACGACCAGCACACCGCGCTGACTGGAGGCTTCCAAGGTTTGACCGGGGACGCGGCCAACATCGCCCAGGGCGACAACTTCCTGAAACTGATCATTCCCGCGATCATGGCTTCCCAGGCCTACAAGGATCACGGCGCGATCATCATCTGGTGGGACGAATCCGAACAGGATGCCGCCGGCGATAACCCGGACGACTTCACCCACACGATTGGTGAGATCGTCATTTCTCCCGATGCTCACCCGAACGAGGGTGGCAGTCCCTTTGCGAGTGACGTCCTTCTCACTCACTCGTCCGATTTGCGCACCATGCAGGAAATCTTCCATGCGACGAAACCGCTTCTCCTGGGTGACGCAGTACACGCCAACGATCTTTCAAGCCTGTTTGAAGATGGCGTGATCCACGGGGGGGACGGGGATGACCGGGGTTGCGGAGATAGGGACGATCGTTAAAGAGGCACCCACATCCGTTCCTGAAGTTTTTACCGGCGCAGAGATCGAGAGAATCAGAGATCTCTGCGCCGCATCATTTCTGGGTTTCGTCTTGCGGGATCCCGCGGTTGCGCCTGTGCATTTGGCTGCAAGGTCGCTGGGCCGCCTTCCTGCAAGCCTATCGTTTCCAGGCCCTGCGCCTTCGCCGTTGCTATTTCCGCTGCCGCCTCAGCCGTGTGGGTAGCGTCGGCCATTGCTCCCTTCATCTCATCGAGCTCGGCACGTAACTCACCCTTGACCCCAAAGGCCTCGAAGGTCTTTACGAAGCGCCCAGCCCACGGGAACATGGCGATGACGAAGAGCGACAACAGAATGCTGTCTATCGGCGTTTTGTCTCTGATCACATGCACCACCGCGAGCGACAACGCAAGTAAACTGATTGCGCATGCGATGAACATCGAAAACCCGGTGTGGTCCTTACTTGAGGGCACAATTGCTCCCGGTTGCGCAGGTTGGCGTAACTCTACCTGTGTATCGTGGAGCACCATTTTGTACAAGGCTTCGAGTGAGTGCAATGAAATTTGCAGGGGAATGGAGCCAAAAAAAAATTAAGAAGCCCCGAGTTGGGTGCGTTGACCCATTCTCCTCGACCAGTAGGCTCGCTATAGACCCTTGCCGACCAGCTTCCCCTGTCCAGTTCCTTGCGAAACCCAACAAAGTGCGATCTTTAATCAGCTTGGCTGAAGCTTGGGCTCCGGGCTCACCACCAACCGGGTAAATCGGTAAACGCCTCGGGGCTTCTATTTTTGCCTCTGAAACATCTCGTGTTCGCCTCGACCAGAAGTCTGCTGATAGATCCTCACCGGCCCTCCTTCGCTTCCAGCTTGCGCCGTGCGACGGTGACCTTGAGCTTGGATCCCGGACATACTGCCAACCGGGAAAACGTTTGAGATGTCAAAGAACGAAATGGAATGTACGCCTCTGACAATTTTAGTCAATGTTTTTTCGACAACTAAAAACGGCTTGAAATCAATTACTTGCAGACAGTCCACAAGGTGCTGCAAGAGAAATTGGGCAGCTGCTGTTGGCCATGCAGCAAACACGCGGTGAGAAAGCGATTTCAGGCCAGATGCAAATTGTGTAAATGGCGGGAAAAACCGCTGTTCATGCGGTGAACCACACCATGACCCTCTTATCTGATTCGAAACATGCTGAGGACCAGGAGGGGCACCGGAGGCATAAAGGCCTGCTCCACCCTCGAGTCCCGCAACGGTCGCGGTGGCAAATCAAAGCCAAATCAACCTCAGCTCGCACTTTGGCGTCATGGTTTTCAAGCGCGGGAATCTGAGGCTGCACGTGCCGCCCATACATGTCCATAAGTAATTTATTTTGAATAGTTTGCGTCTCGCGATCCATCATAGAATGAGGGCGAGATTCCCCCGGAAAGATGCGCCCGAAGCGCAAATCGGTGCGTGATGAACGGCAAAGCCAGCCAAACTCCGTGGGAGTTTCTCATCGTCTGTAGAGATGCGCGCACCCACACGGTGCTTGCAGCGGCGATCCATGACTGTGCCGGCGCTGTGAATACGACCGCAGATACTGCGGCCGCCATGGCCTACATCACCCGCCGAAAGTTGGATGGGATCTTCCTCGACATGCGGGCGGACGGCGCCCTGAACCTGATCGGCAATATTCGTCGTGGGACTTCGAACCGCTTCGCGGTGGTTTTTGCCTGCGCCGGAGAATATGAAGACGCCAGCCGCTTGCTGAACGCCGGAGCAAATTTTGTTGTCCATAAGCCACTGGACCCGGTGGAGATCGCAACAGTCCTGGAGAGTGCCGGCCAGATGATGGCGGTAGAGCGACAGCGCTACCTGCGTCACCCGCTTGCCCTGCCGGTCATCCTGAAAGCGACAGACCGGGAACAAAAGGCCACGACCCTGAACATCAGCCGGGGCGGTATGGCCGTGCGTTGCCCGCACTCTTTGGACCCTGGTTCGGCCATCCACTTTGTTCTGGAGCTCCCCATGGGACAAGCCGTCCGCGGGCGGGGTGAAGTTGCGTGGGCGAACACCGACGGCCAAATGGGGATCAGGTTTTACTTGATGGGTGAAGAAGTGAAGAACGTCCTGTGGCATTGGATGGAGCAGCGAAGCAAGCCGAAACCTTCTTGATTTCTTCGCTTTATGCCGCGCCCGTCTTTCCCGTCCAGTCGCCCAGCAAATCCACCTCTCCTCCCGGGTTGACGGCTTCCCGCGAGGGCTGAAAAACGATCTGCTCACCGCGCCGGAAGTAGGCACAAGCCAGGCTCCACGTCTCAAACCCGCTGCCGGACACAGTGATCACGATGGCTTCTTTAGCCGATTCAGCCAATTCGCCCCAGCCTTCGCCATGGAGCCGGACCGGCTCGCCTGTGTCATCGAGATAGACGTCGTTCACGGTTAGGATGGCGACCGCATTCTTGTCTCTGGCCACATCCATCATCTCCGCGTAGACCTCTTCGCGTTCTTCGTCGTTGTCGAACTCAACATCAAAGATCAGGTTCTCGGTCGGCGTGATCACGACGGCGACAGGGTTGAGATGGCCCTCTTCCTGCAACGATTGCTGGGCCTCGTGCAGCATTTCGTAGGCCAGCGCCTTCAAGTCGGTCATAAGCAGGAGGTCTCGGTTCGCAACAAGTCATTCATGGTCTCGCGGCTTCGCACCAGCCGTGAGTTGCGCCCATCCACCAGGACCTCGGCGGCGCGCGGGCGCGTGTTGTAGTTGGATGCCAAAGACATTCCGTAGGCCCCGACGTCGAGGACGCACAAGTATTCGCCGGGAGCTGCGGCGGGCAAGGAGGCGTCCCGCGCCAGGAAGTCTCCGCTCTCGCAAACCGGCCCGGCGACGTCGGACTGGATCATGGCCAGGTCCGGTTTCAGCTCGACCGGAACAATATCATGTCGCGCACCGTAGAGTGCCGGCCGGATAAGATCGTTCATGGCCGCATCCACGATAGTGAAGCGCTTGCTTCCGTTTTGCTTCTGATAGAGCACGCGCGTCACCAGCGCTCCTGCCGGAGCCACGATGGCGCGGCCGGGTTCCAGCAGAAGATGCGGAAGCGTACCTCGGAGCTTCCGCAAGGGGGCGGTTACTGCTTCAGCATAGCGTTGTGCGACAGCGGGGAAGTCCGCCGGCTCGGCGCTGCTGTAAGAGATGCCGAGACCGCCTCCGGCGTCGACGAAACGAAGGTCGTGTCCATCGGCCCTCAGTTGTGCGATCAGATCAGCCGCACGTTCCATGGCGAGACGGAAAGGCGTAATGTCACAGATCTGCGAGCCGATGTGTAGGCTGACTCCGGCGACCTTCAAATACTTCTGCTGGGCCGCCTGACGATAGAGATTTCTTGCCTCACTGATAGGAATGCCGAATTTGTGTTCGCGCAGCCCCGTGGAAATATAGGGATGAGTTTCTGCCGGCACGTCGGGATTCACCCGCAGGGCTACGCTGGCCGTCTTGCGGAGCCGGGCGGCGCAACCGGCAAGCAGCTCCAGCTCGCCTTCGCTTTCCACGTTAAAGACCAGGATGCTGCTGCGCAGGGCCAGCAGCAACTCGTCAGCCGTCTTGCCGACTCCCGAAAAGACAGTCTTTTTGAGAGCCTTCTTGTGCGCCAAACGCACGCGCTCCAACTCGCCGCCGGAGACGACGTCAAATCCGGCTCCCAGGCGCGCCAGCAAGCGCAAAATGCTCAGGTTGGAATTGGCCTTTACGGAATAGCAAATGGTGTGGCTAACGTCGCGGAAGGCCCGGTCCAGGATGCGATAGCGTTCACGGATCGCGCCCGCGGAATAGACGTAGAGCGGCGTTCCGTGTTTCTCCGCTAACTTGTTGAGCGGAACACGCTCGCACCAGAGTGCATCGTGTTTGTATGTAAAAGCCGGCGGCCGCTGGAACATGACTGGGGATTTTAGCAGAGCAGCCTTGGGTGTTAATTTTCTGCGCGCATGAGCGCGGAGAAAGCGGCGGAAGAGCGGCCATTTATGGCCGCGTAAGAGGATCGTCTAGATTATGCGCTTTAGCGCTGGTGGCGCATGCGCGGGGCTAAAAGCCCGTGTTCTAACCACATTCCTTTCATGGCGCTGAAGGGCCGTTCTTCCACCGTATTCCTGCGCGAGGGTCCTTTACTTCACCTTCAACACCACGGCCGTTTGATCGTCAAAGACCGGCGCGTCGCCGGCAAAGTCGTTGGTAGCGGCAAAGATGGCATCGACGATTTCCTGGGCGCTGCGGGCGCCATGGTGAGCAATCACTTGCTCTATGCGACTGCGGCCGAATTGCTCATCCCGGTCATTGCTGGCGTCGATGAGACCATCGCTCAGGAACACGAATACGTCGCCCGAAGAAGCATGGATGGTGGTTTCGTCATAGCTGGCGTCCTCGAACATGCCCAGCGGCAGTCCCGCGGCCTCAATCATGTGGGCATGGCCGTTGCGGCAATAAATGGGCCGGGGTAGGCCGGAGTTGGCTACGCGCATGATCTTCTTCTCGTCCTCCCAGAGCGCGCAGCACAGGACCACGTAGTTGGCGTCCAGACGGCGCTGGTTCAAGGCCCGGTTGACCGCCGCAAGCATCTGCGCTGGGGCGGGTTCCCCGTGGGCCACGCTGCGAATGATGCCGCTGACCAGCGCCGCGTAGAGCGCTGCCGGAGCGCCTTTCCCGCTCACGTCGCCCACGGTAATACAAGCCCGAGGCAGCTTGTATTCCAGGAAGTCATACATGTCTCCGCCGATAGCGTGGGCCGGGTTGTATCTGGCGGCCAACTCAGCGCCGGGAAGGCTGGGCAGCGAGGGAGGAAGCAGATGGAGTTGCACCTCGCGGGCCATGGCCAAATCCCGTTCCAGCCGTTGCTCTTCACGCGCCAGGCGTTCGTAAAGCGTCGCGTTTTCGATGGCAATGGCGATCTGCGCCGCCAGAGTGCTCATGGCGCGCACATGGTCTTCCTGGAAATAACCGCGGCGAGTGTGTTCCAGGTCGAGGACGCCGATGACACTGTCTTTGTAGATCAGCGGCACGCAGAGTTCAGAGCGGGTTTCCGGATTGGCCTTGATGTAGCGCGGGTCCTTGTTGACATCCGGGACCAGGATGGCCCGTTTTTCCTTGGCTGCAGCTCCCACCAGGCCGCGGCCGAGGGGAATATCGTGCTTGAGTTGGACGTTTTCCTTGAAGCGCAAAGAAAACCGGTGCACCAGCTTTTGCTTGTCGTCATCGAGCAGCAGGATGGAGAACATCTGATAGTCGATGACCTTTTGCAGCAGCTCGCCAACACGCTTCAACAACTGGTCCAGGTTCAGGATCGACGTGAGCTCGCGGCTGATTTCGGTGAGCAGGGCCAGCGTATTGGCCTGGCGGACGATGCGCGTGTAAAGCCGGGCATTCTCGATGCTGACGGCGATGCGTGAAGCGATGAGCCCCAGCAGCCGCGCATGTTCTTCTTTGAAATAACCGGGCTCACGCGCCTCCAGATCAATCACGCCGATGGCCTTGTTCTTGGTGATCAGGGGAACGGCCAGCTCCGACCGCACGCGGGGAAGGGCCTCGATGTAGTGGGTCTCCTGGGTCACGTCATCCACCAGGATGGGGCGGCGTTCTTTGACGGCCCGGCCGGTCACGCCTTCTCCGACCTTCACGCGAATGCGCTCGGCTACCTCCGGCAAATGCCCGATCTGGAAGCGGAAACGCAGCTCTTGCGCGCGCTCATTGAGCAGCAGGATGGAGAAGATCTCGTAATCGATTACTCTCTTCACGACTTCGGCCACTCGCTGCAGCAGCGTGTTCAAATCGAGCGTGGTGTTAAGAACGTCGGCGACTTCAATGAGAAGAGCTTCAACATCCACGCGGGAAGTAGGTGCTGAGGTAACCATGGACCTATCAATCATAACAGTGGCGCTGGTTTGAGCTGGAGCAAGACCGTGCCCGGGACTTGCGGGAAGGAATTACCACGTTCAGATCTTCGTTATGGTGATCCGGCGCTCTCTTCGTTCGCGCCCAGTTCGCGCACGATGGCCACTCCCGAGCTGGTACCGAGGCGGTTGGCCCCAACCTCGATCATCGCCTGGGCCGCTGCGGCGGTGCGAATGCCGCCGGAAGCCTTGACTCCGGCGCGATGACCCACCACGCCACGCATCAGGGAGACGTCATCCACGGTGGCGCCGCCAAAGAAGCCGGTGGCGGTCTTCACAAAGTCCGCTTTGCCGGCGAGTGAGAGCTCACAACCGAGGATTTTCTCTTCCAGGGTGAGCAGCGGCGTCTCAAGAATCACCTTGACGATAGCGCCGCCCGCGTGGGCTACTTCAGCCACGGCCGCGATGTCGCTCTGCACAGACTGGCGGTCCCCGGATTTGAGTGCCCCGATGTTCATGACCATATCCACTTCCTGGGCGCCCAGGCGGATCGTTTCTTCCGCTTCAAAGCGCTTGACCGTGGTGTGGTTGGCTCCCAGCGGAAACCCGATGGTGGTGGCCACCTTGACCGGAGTTCCCCGAAGAATGGACGCGGCTAAACCGATCCACCAGGGGTTCACGCACACGGCGGCAAAGCTGTAGCGGACCGCTTCGTCGCATAGCCGGACGATCTGCTCCCGGCTGGCTTCAGATTTGAGGAGTGTGTGGTCGATGGAACTGGCGACGGCCTGCCATCCCCGTACCTGCAACTGAGGGTCTGTAAGAATCTGGGACATCCAGAACGGATTGTATTACTCCTGGCCTCCTTCCTCAAGGATACAAATATCGGGCAAGTTACGAAAGCGTTCGGCGTGGTCCAGGCCGTATCCGACCACGAATTTGTCGGGGATCCGGAACCCCACATAATCGGCCTCCACCGGGGCCACGCGGCGCGATGGTTTGTCCAGGAGCGCGGCGATCTTGAACGCGCGGGGATGGTGGGCCTGAAGGTGCTTCCTCAGGAACGTGAGCGTCAGCCCGGTATCGAGTATGTCTTCGACGAGGATCACATTCTGGTCGCGCAACGGCGTGGTCACATCTTTGATGAGCTGCACTTCGCCTGCAGTCTGCTTTTTAGTTCCGTAGCTGCGCACGGCGATGAAGTCGAACGTGGCATTCAGTTCGATCTCCCGGGCCAGGTCGCTCAGGAAAAGGCACGCGCCCTTTAGCACTCCTATCAGCACCACGGATTGCCCTGCGAAGTCGCGGCTGATCTGCTGCCCAATTCGCGCGACGGCGTCGGCGATTTCCTCGCGGGTGAGAAGCTTTTCCATGGGCTTGATCGCGAAGAGGGGATTGTCTCACAGAGCGGCTACTCGCCACTAGCCTCTAGCTGCTAGCCAAAACCCGAAGCTTTTTAGCGGAAGACCAGGACCGACAACGGATCCGGACACTCGGCACAACGCATGCACGCCAGCTCTGGCTAGCAGCCAGTAGCCAGGAGCTAGCAGCTGTTTTACAATTCTGGGTTCTTCGAGGATCACAGACATGAAACTGAACGGAATCAAACTCACGTGGCTGGGGCACGCCACGTTCCTGATCGAGACGCCGGGCGGCAAGAAGGTGCTGGTGGATCCTTGGGTGATGAACAACCCGATGACGCCGGCCAACCAGAAGCAGTTCGACAAAATTGACGTGATGCTGTGCACCCATGGCCACGGCGACCATATCGGCGATGCTGTGGAGCTGGCCAAGAAGCACAATCCCAAGGCAGTGGGCGTGTACGAGCTTTGCGTGTGGCTCAACAAGAAGGGTGCGCAGCAGATCATGCCTATGAACAAGGGCGGTTCACAGCAAGTGGGCGACATCAAGGTCACCATGGTCCACGCCGACCACTCCTGCGGCATCGAGGACGGCGGACAGATCATCTATGGCGGCGAGCCCTGCGGCTACGTCATCGAGTTCGAGAACGGAGTGAAGATCTACCATGCGGGCGACACCAACGTCTTCGGCGACATGAGCATCATCCACGAACTCTATAACCCGGAGCTGGCGATGCTGCCCATTGGCGACGTCTTTACCATGGGCCCGCGCGAAGCTGCGCACGCCTGCCGCCTGCTGCAGCCGAAGACGGTCATTCCCATGCATTTCGGCACCTTCCCGCTGCTTACCGGCACGCCGCCGGACTTCGCGAAGCGCATCCAAAGCCTGGGTATTGAGCTGAAGACCATGAAGCCCGGGGAGTCGCTCTCCTGATGGCCGGCGAGATCGTCACGACCGCCATCGACAAGTACCTGCTTGACCTATTGCCGGAGCGCGATCCGGTGGTGCGCGAGATGGAGGCCCAGGCCGCGAAGCGCGACATTCCCATCGTCGGGCCGGCGGTGGCGCGCGTGCTGTACCAATACGCGCGGCTCATTCAGGCGAAGAAGGTGTTTGAGATGGGTTCGGCCATCGGATACTCGACCCTATGGTGGGCGCGCGCCGTGGGCGAGAGCGGAGAGGTCTTCTATACCGATGGCGACAAGAAGAACGCGACTGAGGCACGCGGCTATTTTCAACGCGCCGGGGTGGAAGGCCGCATCCGGGTCCAAACCGGCGACGCCCTGGAGCTGCTCTCCGAGCAGAAGCAGGAATTCGACATCATCTTCAATGACGTGGACAAAGAAGACTACCCGCGAGTACTGCATCTGGTTGGCCAGCGTCTGCGCCAGGGCGGACTGTTCATTACCGACAACGTCCTGTGGAGCGGCCGCGTGACTCAGACCACTCCGGATGCGACGACCCGGGCGATCCGGGAATTCAACCAGCGGTTGTACGCGATGTCGGAATTTTTTACCACGATCATTCCTCTGCGCGACGGATTGGCAGTAGCGGTCAAGAGTTAGCCCACTCCCTGTTTGACGCGGCCTTACCGGTTCTCCGGAGTTTTCAAGCCCTCCACCAGCGCCTCGTCGCAGGTGTGCTGGATGACCGAGCGATAATGTTCTCCGAGAAAAACGCGCAGCCGCGTCGTCTCCAGGACGCATGAGCCCAGCAGATAGGGAAGCGCCGCCGGAGGAATGTCGGAAACGCCCCAGTCCCAGAGCAGGCCCATGGCGAGTCGGCAGAGGTTCTTTCCCGGAAGACGCTTGACGGGAATCGCGGCAATCTCTACGCATCGCCGAAGCGAGAGCGGATCTCCCCGGCCGGCCACGTTCAAGACCGTCAACGGCAGGTCCGTCTCCCGCCGCCCGGCGATATGGGCAATCAAACGCGCCACGTCATCCGCATGTACGAATTGGAATTTGTGATCAAGATAGTTCCCGCGCGAAGGCAGAAGCAGCGGCAAGCGAACCCCTCGCCGCCGCAAGCGCTCTGCCCAACGCCCTCTGCCGCCGGGCACGCCGCGGAGCGCCGCCAGTTCGTAGTTGCGTGCGCCGGCGCCTCCGTAGATGTGCGAGCGCAGAACGTAGGTCTTACACTTGCCCAACCCGCCCGCGCGGGCCTGCACCGTGCGGTCCGCCTCCTGCTGCTGCTCGGCGTAGACCAAACTCCGCGCTTGTAATGGCGCGTCTTCTGTGACCGGCTGGAGGACGGGCGCCGGGCCATAGACCGCGGCGCTGCTGGTAAAGACAAACTTCTCCACGCCACCGGCCATGCGGTTGTGTTCGGCAATGGCTTCAATCACGCGGCTGGTCCCGAACACATTGACCTGCCACATGGACTTCGCATCGCTCATGCCGGCTGTGAGCGGGTCCACCACGAACGCCAGGTGCACCACCACTTCCGGACGGTATGCGCGCAGCAGATCCAGGAGTTGGTCGCAGGAGCGCTCTTCCGTCAGATCGATTTTCTCGAAGCGGAAGAGCTCTTCCGGGTTTGCCGGCTCGCGGATGTCCACGCCGATCACCTGAGAGTCCTTGAGTTGCTCCAGCAGGCAGGTTCCAACGCGGCCGGAGACGCCGGTGATCAGGATTGTGGGTTTCGAGGCCATACTATCGTCAAAATTTAGGGGGAGATCAATCATCGTAGCATATGCAGCCGCGCCGGACGCGCGTGTGCGCTGGTAACCGCCGCGGCAAAACTGAGAGAATGAAGCTGTGTCCACTTCGGAGCTGAACCCGGTACTGGAGAACATGCGTTCGGAGAAGCGCATGGTGGCGCTCAATTCGCTTCTGGCGGCCGCGGCCATTACCGTGCTCAAGCTGCTGGTGGGCCTCACCACGCGCAGCCTGGGCATACTCTCTGAAGCGGCTCATTCCGGTCTGGACCTCGTGGCGGCGCTCATCACCTTCCTTTCTGTTCGCGTCTCTGACAAGCCGGCCGACGCCGAGCATCAATACGGCCACGGCAAGGTGGAAAATTTCTCTGCCTTTCTCGAGACCGGCCTCTTGTTGCTTGCCTGCATCTGGATCGTCTGGGAAGCCGTACGCCGGCTGACGGGCCAGCACGCCGTCCACATTGAGCCGTCGCTCGCGGCCTTCGCCGTGCTGTTTGCTTCCATGGCCGTGGACTGGTGGCGTTCTCGTAAGCTCAAGCGCATCGCCGGCAAGTACGACAGCCAGGCGCTCGAGGCCGACGCTCTGCACTTCAGCACCGACATTTTCTCCACCGCCATCGTCGCCGTAGGACTGGCGCTGGCCTGGGCTGCTGGACGCTGGGGCATCCCCGGACTGGGCAAAGCCGACCCCATCGCGGCACTGGTGGTCTCCGGCGTGATCGTCTATGTAAGTTCGCGGCTGGGACGGCAAACTATTGACGCCCTGCTCGACGCCGCTCCCCCCGGCTATCGCGCGCGCATCATGGACGCCGTGCTCAAGATCGATGGTGTGATCGAGGTGGAGCGGGTGCGCATCCGTCGCGCCGGCAACCGCTATTTCGCCGATCTGGCCGTGGGCCTGGCGCGAAACGTAACTTTCCAGCGCTCGGGACAGGTGATGGCGGAGATAACCGAGGCGGTGCAGCGCATCCTCCCCAATTGCGACGTGGTGATTCATCCCGTGCCTCGCGAAACCGGCAGAGAAAACATCTTTGACCGCATTCGCGCCGTGGCTTCGCGCAACAATTTCAGCGTGCATGACGTCAGCGTTCAGGACCTGGCCGGCCGCCTGCACGTGGAACAGCACTTGGAGCTCGACGAAACCCTCAGCCTCAAGAATGCCCATGACGTAGTGTCGCGTCTGGAGTCGGAGATCCGCGCCGAGATTCCGGAGATTTCCACCATCCTGACCCACATCGAAAGCGAGCCTTCCACCATCGAGCCGGGAGACCGGGTCATGCGCAACGTGGCGCTGGAGCAGAAGCTGAAGCCCCTGGTGCGCGAGTTCCCGGAAATCCTGGACATGCATGACGTAGAGATCAAGCGCGTCCGCGACAAGGTGTACATGTCCTGCCACTGCACCATGCCCGATAACCTGCCGCTGGCGCGCGTGCACGACCTCTCGACCGCGCTCGAAATTCGCTTCAAACAAGCGGCCCCGGAGCTGTTCAAGGTCCTCATTCACCCCGAGCCGATGACGGACAATAGAAGATAGATCCGCTTTGCTGGATTTGCGACAATAGCCGGCACTTGAACTCACGAATGGCGTACTTGACCTGGCTGCCAGAAAAAGGAGTCCCCATGGTTGCTATCTTGCTTTTCTTGGCAATACTCTTCCAGGGTCCGCAGACGGACCGGAAGCCCGTGATCGACAATGAACGCGTAGCGGTTTGGGATGTGACCGATTTCAAGACGGCACAGCCGTTGGATGCCGTGGTTGTGTCCGTGTCAGGCAGCGCGGCATTCCTGCCTAAGGGCACGCCGCCGAAAACCGCCGGACGCTCGATGGTGATCGATTTGAAGGACCATCCGGTGCCTCCTATCGCCAATACCAGCGGCTATCCGCTGGCGTTTCCGCGTCCGGGCGTGAAGAAGCTCCTGGAGAATGAGCGCGTGATCGTGTGGGATTACAAATGGACGCCGGGTGTGGCCACTCCAATGCACTTCCACGATAAAGATGTCGTGGTCATATTTCTCGAGGACGGCGACCTGAAGTCGACCACGCCGGACGGGCAGGCCGTGGTGACTGCGTACACCTCTCCTACGGTCAGGTTCAACGCTCGCGGCCGCATTCACACTGAAACGGTGGTCCGTGGAAAACAGCGCGCCATCATCACCGAGCTGAAGTAAGGCCACGCTGGATATTCAAGGACTGGGTGGCGGCTGGCGAGGACCTATTCAACCTCAAGGCCGAGTTGTTTTTCTTGATTGATGAGAAAACTGTGGCGACGGGAAGGATCCCGAAGATGCTTGCGCCACCCTGTTGCATCCGGAACTTCTCTTTGACCCAAGCGTGAAACATTCTCGGGACAACGAGCTCCTTCGGCTGCGCTCAGGCCCGACAGCGGAGTATGGAATCTCCTTCCAATTCGATTCCGATGGTGTCGCACAGGAGTTCGAGCGGTTACGCGCGCGGATTCCGGGTCCTGCCGCAGCAGGGAATTGCAGGCTAGAGCCCTTCTCGCCGCCATGAATAACCGATCTTCCACCATTCGGCGATGTCGTTAGTGCCCGGTCTGCCTGGGGCTTTCATGATCCTATAGTAAGCAAAGACTGTGATAGTGTTTAGTTGCGTAAATCCTCTAGCTACGGAGAAGAAGCTCATGAAGCTGGCATGGTTTGTCTTAGCTCTTGTGCCGATGACTCTAGCGGCAACGGGCCAAGAACCGGAAGTCAAACTTCTGGACGGCAGCAAGATGCCATCATCCGCTGTCGAAAGCATCGTGGCACCGGTGATGACCAAGGCTGAAGTACCGGGCGTCGGGATCGCCATCTTCAATCACGGTAAGGTTGTGTACCAGAGAGCCTATGGCGCGCGCGACAAGGAGAAAGGCCTCCCCTTGACGGAGAATTCGATCATGACCGCCGGGTCCTTTACCAAAGTTGCGTTCGCCTACATGGTGATGCAGTTGGTAGATGAAAAGTTACTGGATCTGGACCGGCCGGTGTACCAGTATCTCAAGAAGCCGTTGCCGGAATATCCTCGTTACCAGGATCTGGCCGGCGACAGCCGCTATCGGCAAATCACGGCAAGAATGCTGCTCGACCATACCAGCGGGTTTCCCAACATTCGGGAGCTGGATGACGATCACAAGCTCAATATCAACTTTGTTCCTGGCTCCAGGTACGCCTACTCCGGAGAAGGCATAAAGCTGCTGCAACTCGTGGTAGAAACGATTACCAACAAGCCTCTGGAAGAGTTGATGCAGCAGCGGGTCTTTGGTCCACTGGGCATGACCCGCACCAGCATGGTATGGCAGACGAAGTTCGAGGACGACTACGCCAACGGGTACGACGAGTGGGGCAGGTCCCTGGGACCGGAGAAACGCCCGCAGGCCGACGCCGCCGGATCGATGCAGACCACGCTCGCCGATTTCGCACGCTTCATGCAGGCGGTGATGCAAGGACGCGGTTTGAGCAAACATAGCCGGAAGCAGATGCTCAGTCCGCAGATTCAAATCGTCTCCAAACACGAATTCCCGACCCTATCGAGCGAGACCACCGAGGCCAATAAGCCCATCCATCTGAGCTATGGGCTGGGATGGGGTCTTTACCAAACTCCCTATGGCAAGGCCTTCTTCAAAGAAGGCCACTCCGATGGTTTTCGCAACTACACAGTTGGCTTCGACAAGAGCGGGACCGGCATCGTGATCATGACCAACAGCGCGAACGGCGAAGGCATCTACAAGATACTTCTGGAGAAGTTGCTGAAGAATACTTTTACGCCCATCGAGTGGGAGGGCTTCACTCCTTACGATCAACTGCCTCCCCGGGCGCCGCTGAAGCAGCACACGGAAGTCACTTTGGACGCGCCAACCTTGGACAAGTATGTCGGGC